>JAFYPG010000104.1 GCA_017547605.1 Prevotella sp. | reverse complement strand
CCTCGGCACCGCGCTTCGTGGTGATCAGGATCACACCGTTAGCACCCTTCACACCATAGACGGCCGTGGCGGAAGCATCCTTCAGCACGGAGACCGTGGCCACCGACTGGATATCGACGCTCGACATCGGACGCTCAATACCATCCACCAGGATCAGCGGCTCACCGACATACTTGTCTGTACCATCGATGTTCTGACCCTTGTTCCAAGTCGAAGTACCACGGATCACGATATGGGGCTCCTCGTCACCAGGCATACCCGATGAGGCTGTCGTCACGACACCCGGCAGGTTACCCGTCAGGGCTGCGCCGATGTCATTGATACTACTGGAACGCTCCAGCACCTCACCTGTAGTCTGTGTAATGGCACCCACCACAGAGGCCTTCTTCTGCTGACCGAAACCTACGACCACCACTTCCGACAACTGCGTGTTGTCAGTCAGTGTCACATTGAAGACACGCTGCTTACTCACTTTCAGTTCCCGGGTGTTCATGCCCACATAGGAGATGACGATGATAGAGGATTCTGAAGGAACATTCAGGGCGAAGTGACCGTCAAAGTCGGTAACCGTTCCCACCGCGGTGTTCCCTTTAATCACGACTGAGGCACCGATGAGCGCCTCTCCGTTTGAATCGACGACTGTTCCCTTGATACTGATGCCGCCCTGTGCCCACACCGTGGTACAGAGCATCAGCGCCAAGAACGACAACGCCAGACGGCGTAGTCGTCCAATAGCAGGGTGAACAGCCTCTTTCACTAAGTTAGTTAACTGTTTCATCTTGTCTGATTTTGATTCATATTGTATATTTTATTAATTTAGGTTCGCTCATTTTAGAACTTTAGCGGGCGCAAAGGTATAACATTATTTTAAAAAATACCTTATATTTATATAACAAAAACTTGCATATTGGTGCGAATGTTACAAACCATAAAGTATTTGTTTCTTTTAAGAAAAAACAGCGCCTAATTAGACAATGAAAGTTAAAAGACGGACAAAGAACGTTAAAAGAAGGACGATTTATAGGGAAAAAGTCCGATTTGTAACAGAAGTTTTGCCGAAAGTGTCAATTTTTCAAAAAAAAGCAAGAAAAACGTTTGCGGTTTCATAATATGTTAGTATATTTGCACCGACAAATTTGAATTTACACCTTTTATTAACTTATTATTAACTAATTAAAAAACGCTTATGAAAAAGATTTTTACGCTTGTTGCAATGGCAATGATGGCCATTGGCGCAAATGCCCAGACTCTGATCGCTGAGAAGGACTGGACAGGTGGTTTCGAGGGTGACTATCCCATGTGGGCTCAGTTCGCTGATGGCCAGGAGGGTTCTGTAGCCTCTGACGCCGAGGGTGTTGCTATCACCGTTGGTACACAGACTGGTGAGCTCTGGCAGCCTCAGGTTACCGTTCTGAACGAGGGTCTCTCTCTCGCTGAGGATCATGATTACAAAGTGGTTGTTACCGCTAAGTTCCCTGCCAGTGGTACACTGCAGATCAACATGGGTAACTGGGACGGTCGTGACCAGTACACCACTGCCGTAGAGGCTACTGGTGACTTCCAGGAGGTTGAGGTTGCTTTCGATGGCTATGCTTACAACGTCGATGGTAACGGTTTCGTGCTCTTCCAGTGCGGTGACTTCGCTGGCACCACCATCGTGAAGAAGGTACAGGTTTATGATATGGCTGGTGATCCCGAGCCTCCCGTTGGTGATCAGGTGATCGCTGAGAAGGACTGGACCGGTGGTTTCGAGGGTGACTATCCCATGTGGGCTCAGTTCGCTGATGGCCAGGAGGGTAGCGTAGCTTCTGATCCTGATGGTGTTGCTATCACCGTTGGTACTCAGACTGGTGAGCTCTGGCAGCCTCAGGTTACCGTTCTGAACGAGGGTCTCTCTCTCGCTGAGGATAACGACTACGCAGTGAAGGTTACCGCTAAGTTCCCCGCCAGCGGAACGCTGCAGATCAACATGGGTAACTGGGATGGTCGCGACCAGTACACCACTGCTGTAGAGGCTACTGGTGACTTCCAGGAGGTTCAGGTTGACTTCGACGGTTATGCTTACAACGTTGACGGTAACGGTTTCGTTCTCTTCCAGTGCGGTGACTTCGCTGGTACCACCATCGTGAAGAAGGTACAGGTTATCCAGAAGGGTGGCACAGGTATCAAGAACGTGAAGGCTGAGAAGGCTCTGAACAACGTTCGTTACAACCTCGCTGGTCAGAAGGTTGACGCTTCCTATAAGGGTATCGTCATCATGAACGGCAAGAAGTTCATCCAGAAGTAATCTTAACTAAAGATACACTTCAAGGGGCAGGCGCTAGCGTCTGCCCCTTTTTTGATTGATCAAAAATAATTATGTCCTGCAGATTGAACATATTACACCGTTTCCTGTTCTCTACACTGAACATTTAGTCATGTAATGTGAGTTAAATGACCTAAAATGTTCAATATGCAGAACAAATTTATACTAAAATTGTTTTGCATATTAAACATTTATAATTATCTTTGCACCCGAAATCATTTAATTATTGCATTAGAAAATGGAATCACTGATTAGAAGACATCTAAATCGCATGCAGAACGTCAGCCTTGATTTTGTAAGAGGCATGATGGATGACATCAACTGGAACGAGAGACTGATTATGATTAAAGGGCAGAAGGGTGTAGGCAAAACCACATTGATGACACAACGCATCCTTCAAGTCTTTGGCCCTACTAATACTTCTGAGGTGCTTTATGTCACCCTTGACAACATCTATTTCAGCACCCATCGGCTACTCGACTTTATTGAGCAGTTCCATGCCCAAGGAGGGAAATATCTCTTTCTGGACGAGGTGCATAAATATAAGGGGTGGAGTATTGAGATTAAGAATGCCTATGATGAATTCGCAGACATACACTTGGTACTGAGTGGCTCCTCACTGGTCAACCTGAATAATGGCGAAGCAGACCTCTCTCGGAGATGCATCTCATACACGATGCGGGGTCTTTCATTCAGAGAGTATCTCAACATGTTTCATCAGAAGGAGTTTCCTCGCAGGTCTTTTCAGGAAATTTTATCAAATGGCAACAGTATCTGTGCAGAAGTAAACAGCCAAATTCGTCCATTGGCTCTCTTTGCCGAATATATGAAGTATGGCTATTATCCATTTCTAATAGAAGGGCTGCACAACTATTATACTCGTATTGAGAATATCGTGAACACAACGATTGAGGTAGAACTACCCCAACTACGCAATCTCGATATTGCAAATATTAGAAAAGTGAAGTCGCTCTTGGGTATTCTTGCATCTGGCGTACCTTATGCTGTAGATACAGTGAAACTTTCTACGATGGCGGAGATATCTCGCACTACCCTGCTACAATATTTACTGTATCTGAGCGAAGCTCATCTGCTACACTTGCTGTATTCCGATATTAATAATATAAAACGACTGCAAAAGCCTGACAAGATATATTTGGAGAATCCTAATATGCTCCACGCGCTTTCAACAACTCAAGCCAACGAAGGTACTCTTCGTGAGTCGTTTTTCATTAATCAGCTTACGCAACAGCACATTGTAGAATACAGCAAATCCTCAGCAGACTTCACGATCGATCACCAATACACCATCGAAGTTGGCGGTCATTCTAAAGACGGGACACAGATTGCAGGTATCCCGGATAGCTATATCGCTGCAGATAACGAAGAATATGTACTGGGCAATAAAATTCCCCTCTGGCTTTTTGGATTCCTGAACTGAGTTCATCCAGAAGTAATCTTAACAGAAGACACACTTCAAGGGGCAGACGGTTCGTCTGCCCCTTTCTTTTGATACTACATCAAAACAATCTGCTACATGATGAAAAACTGATATCAGGATAATTGTTTAACTTTGCACCAACAAACATTATTATTTATTTTTCATCAAGATGAAACATTTACTGACAACCATTCTGTTGAGCGCAGTGGTCCTGACGGCCAACGCTCAGAAACCTGATCCCAATTTCTACATCTTCCTTTGTTTCGGACAATCGAACATGGAGGGCAATGCCCGTCCTGAGGCACAAGATCTGGCCAGCCCAGGTCCCCGTTTCCTGCTGATGCCTGCTGTCGATTTCCCTGAGAAAGGCCGTAAGATGGGCGAGTGGTGCGAGGCATCTGCCCCCCTCTGTCGTCCCAATACAGGTCTGACACCCGCCGACTGGTTCGGACGCACCTTGGTGGAATCTCTGCCTGAGAATATCAAGATTGGCGTCATCCATGTGGCCATCGGTGGTATCGACATCAAGGGTTTTCTGCCCGACAGCATCCCAAGCTACGTCGAGAAGAAGGCTCCAGGATGGATGAAAGGCATGCTGGCCGCCTACGACAACAACCCCTACGAGCGTCTGGTCACGCTGGCCAAGAAGGCCCAGAAGGACGGTGTCATCAAGGGTATCCTGATGCACCAGGGCGAGACGAACACAGGCGATCCCCAGTGGGCCGGTATGGTGAAGCAGGTCTATGACAACCTGTGCAGCGACCTGAACCTGAAGCCCGAGGAGGTGAACCTCTATGCCGGTAATATCGTACAGGCAGATGGCCAGGGTGTCTGCATCGGCTGTAAGAAGCAAATCGACGAACTGCCCCTGACCCTCCACACCGCCCAGGTCATCTCTTCCGACGACTGCACCAACGGTCCTGACCGTCTGCACTTCGATGCTGCCGGCTATCGTGAGCTGGGTTGCCGCTATGGTGAGGCCGTGGCCAGATTCCTCGGCTACGAACCCAAGCGCCCCCACATCGATATGCCCAAGAAGTTTGAGGTACCCGCTGACGCTGTTACTGCAGAAACCACCATTCCTGGCAACGAATTCCCGAAAGTCGATAAGGAGGGGCGTGCCTATTTCAAGATCAATGCCCCGCAGGCACGCAAGGTGATTGTCGATATCTGCAACAAGAAATACGACATGCAGTCCGACGGTAAAGGCAACTTCACCGCCGTTACTGATCCCCTGCCCGTGGGCTTCCATTACTATTTCATGAACATCAATGGTGTAAACTTCGTTGATCCTGCTACCGAGACCTTCTTCGGCTGCAACCGTGAGTCGGGTGGTATCGAGATCCCCGAAGGTTCCGAGGGCGACTACTACCGTCCACAACTGGGTGTTCCTGCAGGCAGCGTCCGCAGCATCTACTACTACAGCAACGAGCAGAAGAAGTGGCGCCATGCCATGGTCTATACCCCTGCTGAGTATGAGAAGAACGCCAAGAAGCGCTATCCCGTGCTCTACCTACAGCATGGTATGGGTGAGGGCGAGACCAGCTGGAGCAACCAGGGTCACATGCAGCACATCATGGACAACGCCATCGCCGCTGGCAAGGCCGTGCCTATGATCGTGGTCATGGAGAGCGGCGACATCAAGGCTCCCTTCGGTGGTGGCGATAACCGTCAGGGCTTCTCCGAGTACGGCAACTCATTCTATCCCGTACTGCTTAACGACCTCATCCCCTATATTGATGCTAATTTCCGCACAAAGACCGACCGCGACAACCGCGCCATGGCTGGTCTCTCTTGGGGTGGTCACCAGACGTTCGACATCGTGTTTAATAACCTCGATAAATTCGCATGGCTCGGCACCTTCAGCGGTGCTATCTTCGGCCTCGACGTGAAGACCGCCTACAACGGTGTATTCACCAACGCTGACGAGTTCAACAAGAAGATCCACTACATGTATATGAACTGGGGTTCTGAGGACTTCATCAAGAGCGGCGACATCGTCAAGCAACTGCGCGAAATGGGCATTAAGGTCGATTCCAGCGAGTCGGCTGGTACTGCCCATGAGTTCCTCACCTGGCGTCGCGGCTTGAACGAGTTTATCCCACATCTCTTCAAATAAGTGCCTCTTTAGGAAACATTAAGTAAAGTATCTGATACTCTCAGAATAGTTCGTGTGGATTCTTTTTCGTAACTTTGCACCCACAATAAACAGAGTATATTACAGACTTAAAAACCAATTACAAAATGAAGAAACTTTTATTTGCACTGACACTGCTCCTCACAGGCAGCATGTCTGCATTTGCCCAGTGGGGACGTCCCGTGGATTATTCAGAAGGCCCCGGTTTGAAGGATGCCTACAAGGATTACTTTACGATCGGTGTGGCTGTCAATCAGAACAACGTCTCTGATGCTGCCCAGATTGAGATTATCAAGAAGCAGTATAACAGCATTACCGCCGAGAACGACATGAAGCCCGGTGAGATTCACCCGAAGGAGGGCGTATGGAACTTCGAGAAGGCCGACAAGATTGCCAACTTCTGTCGTGAGAACGGTATCAAGATGCGTGGCCACTGCCTGTGCTGGCACTCCCAGTTCGCCGACTGGATGTTCACCGACAAGAAGGGCAAGCCCGTGAAGAAGGAAGTGTTCTACGAGCGTCTGCGCGACCATATCCACACGGTGGTCAACCGCTATAAGGATGTGGTTTATGCTTGGGACGTGGTGAACGAGGCTATGGCCGACGACGGTCGTCCGTTCGAATTTGTCGATGGTAAGATGGTGAAGGCCAGTCCCTATCGTCAGAGCCGTCATTTCAAGCTCTGCGGTGATGAGTTCATCGCCAAGGCTTTTGAGTTCGCACGCGAGGCTGATCCCACAGGAACCCTGATCTACAACGATTACAGTTGCGTAGATAACGGCAAGCGCGAGCGTATCTACGAGATGGTGAAGAAGATGAAGGACGCTGGTGTGCCCATCGACGGTATCGGCATGCAGGGCCACTATAACATCTACTTCCCCGACGAGGAGCAACTCGAGAAGGCCATCAACCGTTTCAGCGAGATTGTGAATATCATCCACATCACAGAACTCGACCTCCGTACCAATACGGAGAGTGGTGGACAGTTGATGTTCGCCCGTGGCGAGGCTAAGCCCCAGGCTGCCCACATCGCCACCCTTCAGGAAGACCAGTATAATCGTTTGTTCCGTATCTTCAGAAAACACAAGGATGTTATCAAGAATGTCACTTTCTGGAATCTCAGTGACAAAGACTCATGGCTCGGTCTCGGCAACCACCCGTTGCCCTTCGACGAGAACTTCAAGGCCAAGCGTTCGCTGCAGGTGATCCGCGACTTCGACGCGGCCCGCGACAACTACGTGCCGAAGGATGACTGGGTACCCAACCCCAAGAACCAGCCCGGACAGGAGTATCCACAGGTGAACAGCGAGGGCTTCGCCCGCTTCCGTGTAGAGGCTCCCGATGCCAAGTCGGTGATTGTCAGCCTCGGTCTCGGCGGCCGTGGCGGTACCGTGCTCCGCAAGAACAAGGATGGTGTATGGGAAGGAACCACCGAGGGTCCGATGGATCCTGGTTTCCACTACTACCACCTGACTATCGACGGTGGTGTGGTGAACGATCCCGGTACGCACAACTTCTTTGGCTCCTGCCGTTGGGAGAGTGGTATCGAGATTCCCGCTCCTGATCAGGACATCTACGCCTGCCGCACCGACATTCCTCACGGTAACATCCAGCAGGTGCTCTTCTATTCCAAGAGCCTCGGTAAGATGCAGACGGCCAATGTCTATCTGCCCAATGGCTATGGCAAGGTAGTAAAGGGTAAGCAGGAGCGCTATCCCGTGCTCTACCTGCAGCATGGCTGGGGTGAGAACGAGACCAGTTGGCCCGTACAGGGACATGCCGGACTCATCATGGACAACCTGATTGCCGACGGCAAGATCAAGCCCTTCATCGTAGTGATGGCCTACGGTCTGACCAACGATTTCAAATTCGGCACCATCGGCAAGTTCACCGCCGAGGAGTTCGAGAAGGTGCTTGTTGATGAACTCGTACCCTTCATCGATGCCAACTTCCTCACCAAGGCTGACAAGTGGAACCGCGCCATGGCCGGTCTGTCGATGGGTGGCATGGAGACAAAACTGATCACCCTGCGCCGTCCCGAGGCCTTCGGCTACTGGGGTCTGCTCAGCGGTGGTATGTATATGCCCGATGAGATCAAGGATCCGAAGGCCGTGAAGTATATCTTCGAGGGCTGCGGTGACAAGGAGAATCCCGAGGGTATCACCAAGAGTGTCGAGGCCCTGAAGGCTGCCGGCTTCAATGCCGAAGGTCTGATCTCCGAGGGTACGGCCCACGAGTTCCTGACCTGGCGCCGCTGCCTCTATCAGATGGCACAGAGCCTGTTCAAATAATGCAAGTCTCTCATTTTCATAGACGGCCCGCCCCAAAAAAGCGGGTCGTTTTTTGTATTTGTAACATATTTATTTAAAAAAACGTATTTTTATTAGCGTGAAACAAAACAGAAAGTAAATGTAACATGAAAGCAAGTAAGTTACAAAAATTCGTCGTATCTTTGCACCAGAATCAAGAAATAGTTTGAAAATTGTTTTAGTTATATTAGTAGTTAGTAGTTTTTCCTTCCTCGGGGCCCAAGAAAAGCGTTTCTTGTCCCGAGGTGTTTTTTTTATTAAAACCAGTAACGGATGAAACGGATATTCACAACCTTCCTATGTGCTTGTATCGCACTGACGATACAGGCCCAACAGCATCAACTGTGGTACGACAAACCCGCCAGTCATTGGCTGCAGGCTCTGCCCATCGGCAACTCCCATCTGGGTGCTATGGTCTATGGCGGCACGGACATCGAGGAGATCCAACTCAACGAAGAAACTTTCTGGAGCGGTTCACCCCATAATAATAATAGTACGGAGGCGCGCGCGCACCTGCAAGAGGTACGCGACTCGATCTTCGCCGGCAAAGAAGAAGGAGCACATGCGATCCTCGACAAGTATTTCTTCAAAGGTCCCCACGGCATGCGATTCCTGCCGTTAGGCAGCCTGAAACTGAAATTCCAGACATCAGGTACATCAGGTGAAGCCAGTGATTATCGCCGCAGTCTCGATCTCTCTACAGCCATGGCCACCACCCGATACCGCATCGGGGACGTGACCTATGAGCGTACTTGCTTTGCCTCTCAGGCTGATCATGTCATCATCGTACATATCAAAGCCAGCCAGAGAGGAGCCCTTTCCTTCACGATTGCATTCGACAGTCCGTTAGTTGCCACGTGTCATGCGGATGGTCACCAACTCGCAGCCCTTGTACAAGGTGTGGAACAGGAAGGTATCCCTGCCGGTCTTCAGGCAGAGTGCCGCGTTGGTGTGAAGACCGACGGTGATGTCATCGACAACGAGGAAAGCATGAATGTGCGTAATGCCACATCGGCGACCCTCTACATTGCAGCGGCCACCAACTATATCAACTACCACGATGTCAGCGGCAATCCTACCCGGAAGAACATCCAGACGCTGGCAGCCATTGGTGGCAAGAACATTCTCAGGCTCGCTGAAGATCACCTCAAGAAGTACCAGGAGCAATATAACCGCGTGAGCCTCTCCTTACCGAAAAGCGGAAACGAAAGCCTCACCACCGACCAGCGCCTCGCCACCTTCGACGGCACTGACCTCGACATGGTGTCGCTGATGATGCAGTATGGGCGTTATCTCCTCATCTCCTCCTCACAACCCGGTGGACAAGCCGCCAACCTGCAGGGTGTATGGAATAATAAGGTGAACGCTCCCTGGGACTCGAAATACACCATCAACATCAATGCCGAGATGAACTATTGGCCTGCCCTCATTGGTAATCTTGCAGAAACGCAGGAACCGCTCTTCTCGATGATCAAAGACCTGAGCGAGACAGGAACCAAGACGGCAAAGGAGATGTACGGTTGCAACGGTTGGGTGGCCCACCATAACACTGACCTCTGGCGCATTGCCGGCCCTGTTGATGGTACTACCTGGGGGATGTTCCCCACGGGCGGTGCCTGGCTGACCACTCACCTCTGGCAGCATTACCTCTATACCGGCGACAAAGCCTTCCTTGAGAAATACTATCCTGTGATGAAGGGGGCTGCCGATTTTCTCATCGACTACATGCAGACCTATCCTAAGGACGGTGCTCTGAAGAATGCCGCCGGATGGCTGGTCACAGTACCCACCGTATCCCCAGAGCACGGTCCGATGGGAAAGCGCACCACCGTTACAGCCGGTTCGACGATGGACAACCAGATTGTCTTCGATGTCCTCTCCCAAGTCATCGCCGCCGCTAAGATCCTGGGGAAAGAGGATCCTTCAATCCTCAGTCTTCAGTCCTCAATCAAAAAACTTCCCCCCATGCAAATCGGCCGTTACGGCCAACTGCAAGAATGGATGATCGATGGAGACGATCCCAAGGATGAACATCGCCATATCTCTCACCTCTACGGTCTCTATCCCTCCAACCAGATATCACCGTTCTCGCATCCAGACCTCTTCACGGCGGCCGCCAACACGCTGAACCAGCGCGGTGACATGGCAACGGGCTGGAGCCTCGGTTGGAAGATCAATTTCTGGGCACGTATGCTCGACGGCAATCACGCCTTCCAGATCATCAAGAACATGTTGACCATGATACCAGACTCGATTGAATGGGGACCTCGTGGAGGTACTTACCCCAATCTCTTCGATGCCCATCCGCCTTTCCAGATCGACGGCAACTTCGGTTGCGCGGCTGGTATCTGTGAGATGCTCCTCCAGAGCCACGACGGGGCCATCCACCTGTTGCCCGCCCTGCCTGACGCCTGGGCAGAGGGTGAGGTCAAGGGTTTGCAGGCCCGCGGTGGCTTCACGGTGGATATGAAATGGCAGGAGGGCACCCTCCAGGAGGCTGTCGTCACCTCCAAGATCGGTGGTGTGCTCCGTCTGCGTTCCTATGTGCCGCTCATGGGCGAAGGACTAAAGGAGGCCACGGGCGACTGTCCGAATCCCCTCTACGCACCCGCTGACATCCAGCAACCACTGAAGTCCAAGGAACTGAAGAAATTTGCGCCGCTGCCCGTACCGACGGTCTTTGAGTATGACATCGAGACTCAGCCCGGACAGACCATCCGCCTTCAACAAGCAAAACCAAATAACTAAATAGAAAACGATTATGCAAGACTTAAGAAAGACTAACAAGGCACTGTTCGCCCTGTTGTTTGTATGTTGTGCCTGTCTCACCGCTTCGGCGCAGAAGTATCCCTACCAGAATCCGGACCTCAGTGCCAAGGAGCGTGCCGTCGATCTCTGCAGCCGCCTGACGCTGGAAGAGAAGGCCATGCTGATGCTCGACGAGAGTCCCGCTATCCCGCGTCTCGGTATTAAGAAGTTCTTCTGGTGGAGCGAGGCCCTGCACGGTGCTGCCAACATGGGTAATGTCACCGTATTCCCCGAACCCGTGGCTATGGCCTCGTCGTTT
>JAFYPG010000103.1 GCA_017547605.1 Prevotella sp. | reverse complement strand
TGCGCAACAAGATCCTCGCATCAGTTATTATGAGCAGGATAATCAAGGACAGTCCGTGGCAAGAAATCTGGCACTTCAGTATGCTAAAGGGAAATACATCTACATGATGGACTCTGACGATATATTGGCCGATCCCGATGCTTTACGAATCAGTTATGAATATGCAGAGAAGAACAAGGCCGATTTTATTTTCTTTGACGGAGAATCATTCAGTGAAAAAGGTTCCAGTCGTCCTTTTTCATGGAACACGAAACGGACTCATCTCGTAGATGAAAACAAGCCCCACGATGGGGAATATCTTCTCAATCTGATGCTTGACACAAGAGTGCATAATTGTGTAGTGTGGCTATTAGTGATTAATCTCAGTTACCTGAATCGTATCGGACTTAGGTTTTATCCTGGCATTATCCATGAAGACGAGTTGTTCACGACCATTCTCACATTAAGTAGCAAAAACATATGTTGCCTGAAACAACAGTCATTCATTAAACACCGTATCAGGTCTGCATCAACAATGGGACTGAGATATACCAAGAGAAATCTGGATTGTTATCTGACCGTCATTGATGAACTGTTGAAGTTTCAGGACAGTCCCATCATCCATAAGTTTGCCAGATACACCCTGAGTGTGGTGTTTTATACTGGACACGTCATCCCTCTCAAGGAGAAGTTTGGAGTCTATTGGAGAGCTGTCAGATCCGGATACCTAAAATATATCGGATTGAAGTCATCTGTGGTATTCTGGTTCAAATAGTTTAGAAAGGAAAAAGGACAATGAATAGTGAAAAAGCAAGGGAGAAATTCAAAGGCAATCCAAGGTTGAAGAAATTTGTGGATTGGCTGATCATGAACCAGGTGGAAACCAGACCACGATGGTATGTCAGACTGCTCGCCCCACTCTATCAGCATAGAGGCAAGCACTCGGTGATTCATAGTTCTGCGCGGATGGACACACCACCCTATCGCAAGTTCAGTCTTGGGGATTACTCTGTAATTGAGTCGTTTGCATGCATCAATAATGCCGTGGGGGATGTCGTGATTGGCGACCATACCAGAATTGGCCTGCACAATACCGTCATCGGACCTGTCAAGATAGGCAATCATGTGAATCTGGCTCAGGGTATAACCATCACCGCATTAAACCACAACTTTAAAAACGCTGACAAGAGAATCGACGAGCAAGGAATCAGTACTGCTCCTGTCACTATTGGCGATGACATCTGGATTGGAGCCAATGCCGTTGTACTACCTGGTGTTACCATCGGTGACCATTCCGTGGTGGCTGCCGGGGCTGTAGTCACTAAGGATGTCCCACCCCGTTCACTCGTGGCGGGAGTTCCTGCAAGAATCATCAATCAGATATAAGAAAAGGAAAAGGCGTTTGGCGTGATTCAGCCAAACAGATCCAAGGACAAATCCTGCTGAGGTTTCTCTTCTTTTTCCTCAACGGGGGACTGTTCTCTGAACTCCAGTACCAGTTGTCGGGCATCAGCATTATTCTGGGTATTCAGACGATAGAAGCCTCGACGCTCCATGCTTTCAATCAATGAAGAAGGCGACTTGGAGTTCTTCAACAAGTATTGTTGGACATACGCATGGATCTCAGACAGATCGGGTGAAAAGAACAGGGAGGTGTTCTGGTTATAGACATGTTTGGCCAACAGCTGTACGCTGATGCCCCTGTCACCCACATCGGTGAGAATCCTGAGTATCTGACGGTCGTATGTCATCTGATTAAAAAAGGTCGGTAAGATACTTACCGACCTTTTTCTATTGTACGTTAAATGGATTAAGCCAATGTAACTTTCTCACCATCGTTAGCGAGCTTGCCCTCCTTGAAGAGCCAACCCAGACCGAGAAGAGTCTCCTCCTCAGAGATCTTTGCAGCCTTGGCAATCTCCTTAACGGTGAGAGCCTTACCTGCTGCTGCCAGTGCCTGATAAACATCTCCTGCCTTGAAACCTGCATTCTCAGCATTCACTGCGAGAACAGACTTAGCGGCTGCCTTAGGAGCAGCGGCCTTCTTTACGGTTGCGGTTTTCTTTTCAGCGGCTGCCTTAGGAGCGGCGGCCTTCTTTGCTGTTGCTTTCTTTTCTGCCATAGTTCTTAATAATTATTACACTTAGTGAAGTTTATACTTCTTTTCGTTGGTGCAAAAGTACGACTATTCTTTCAGACAAGTTATTGATATTTAAGCATTTTTGGCGGAAAGTTAACTATTCTTGACGTATGTCAACCGACGAACGAAGCAAGCACAGTGAAATTTATTCACTGTCTTGCAAGGAAGAGGAAGAGCGAAGCTCAACTTTCAATTGTAGTTCTTCCAACTGTTTGGGATCCAATTCTCCAGGGGCATCCAACATGACATCACGACCAGAATTATTCTTCGGGAAGGCGATGCAGTCGCGGATGCTGTCAAGACCTGCCATCAGACTGACGAAACGATCGAGACCGAAGGCGAGACCTGCGTGAGGAGGTGCACCATACTTGAAGGCATTGATGAGGAAGCCAAACTGTGCCATCGCGCGCTCTGGGGTAAAGCCGAGGATCTGGAACATCTTTTCCTGCAACTTTCCATCGTGGATACGCAGAGAACCGCCACCCACTTCAACGCCATTGCAAACGAAGTCGTAAGCCACGGCGCGCACCTTGGCAGGATCAGTATCCAACAAAGGAATATCATCTGGATTAGGCATTGTGAACGGATGGTGGGTAGCCATCAGACGCTGTTCCTCATCACTCCACTCAAAGAGCGGGAAGTCAACGATCCACAGGCAGACGAAGGTATCCTTATCACGGAGTCCGAGACGATCGCCCATTTCCAGACGAAGCGTGCAAAGTTGGACGCGCGTCTTGTTGGCATTGTCGCCAGAAAGGATCAGCACGAGGTCACCATCCTTGGCACCCATCGCCTCCTTGACCTTTGCCCACACCTCTGGCTCATAGAACTTATCAATCGAAGACTTCACAGTACCATCCTCATTGAACTTCACATAGACGAGACCCTTGGCACCCACCTGCGGACGCTTCACGAAGTCTGTCAGTTCGTCGAGTTGCTTACGGGAATAGTTGGCGCATCCAGGCACGCAGATACCACCGATATAGTTGGCATCATTGAAGACGGGGAAAGTACCTGTACCCTTCAACTGATCCATCAGTTCCACGAACTCCATACCAAAACGGAGATCGGGCTTATCAGATCCGAAACGACGCATGGCCTCATGCCATGTCATACGCTGAAGCGGGGGAAGTTCCACGCCACGCACCTCTTTAAATAAATGACGGGCCATATCCTCGAAGAGTTGGAGCACATCTTCCTGTTCCACGAACGACATCTCACAGTCGATCTGCGTGAACTCGGGCTGACGGTCTGCGCGCAGGTCCTCATCACGGAAACACTTGGCAATCTGGAAGTAACGGTCGAAACCACTGACCATCAGCAACTGCTTCAAGGTCTGGGGCGACTGCGGCAGTGCATAGAACTGTCCTGGGTTCATACGAGAAGGCACCACAAAGTCACGGGCACCCTCTGGGGTAGAACCAATCAGAATCGGGGTCTCCACCTCGATGAAGTCCTTGCCATCCAGGAAGTTACGAATCAGAATCGTCATACGGTGGAGCAGTTCGAGGTTCTTACGGACAGCTGCACGACGAAGGTCGAGATAACGGTACTTCATACGGATATCATCACCACCATCGGTATTGTCCTCGATGGTGAACGGAGGCGTCTGGCTCTCACTGAGGATATTCAGTTCCTTAACCAGTATCTCGATATCACCCGTAGGCATCTTGGGATTCTTGCTCTGACGCTCACTGACCATTCCCTTCACCTGGATACAGAACTCACGGCCCAGTTTATTGGCCTGTTCACAAAGTGCTGCATCATCGGCCTCGTTGAACACCAACTGTGTCAAACCATAGCGGTCGCGCAGATCAACGAAAGTCATACCACCCATCTTACGGCTGCGCTGAACCCATCCTGCCAGCGTCACCTCTTTGCCTGCATCGGAAAGCCGAAGCTCTCCACAAGTATTACTTCTATACATATTTATTATGTTTTTATTCTATGAAACGAGCTGCAAAGTTACAAAGAAAATTAAAAATTAAAGATTAAAATTTAAAAATTATGTATGAGAGTGTACTTTTTTCACTTTTCGCTTTTCACTTTTCACCTCTTTTTATTATCTTTGCCCCAAATTTATATATAAAAAACTATTCGAAGATGAAAAAACTATTTGTAATAGCCATGATGCTGACATGCGGACTCACTGTAGCCCTCGCACAGAAACCTGCAGAGATCAAGTTCGATAAACTGACACACGATTTCGGAACATTCTCCGAGAGCGAACCCGTTGTCACCTGTGTCTTCACATACACCAATGTAGGCGAACAGCCGCTTATTATCAATCAGGCCATCGCCGCCTGCGGCTGTACTGTTCCGGAATACACCAAGACACCTATCAAACCAGGCGAAAAGGGCGAGATCAAGGTGACCTATAACGGCACAGGCAAGTTCCCCGGACATTTCAAGAAGTCAATCACTGTCAGAACCAATGGAGCCGTGGAAATGACGAGGCTTTACATCGAGGGAGACATGACAGAAGCGAAATAATTTCGTTGTTTCTCAGTTAGAACGCTAGGCAGGCACGAACTATGAAGTAGTTGGCGTAGTTCTTACTGTACCCGTTCCAACCCGGGTTATTGTCGAAGAAACAGACCTTCGCGTAGCCGGGGGTAGTACTGTCCGTAGAAGACCAGTAGCCCTTAAACTGCAAATTTGAGCCGCCAACACTGCTGAATCCGTCGCGCAGGGTTTGAGAGTTTCCTGCTGCGCTAATCATATTGTTCCACTCATCCTCGGTGGCTAGTTTCCATGCGCCGCCAGTGAATGCCGGAGTATGTGCAGCGCAAGTTGAAACGGCCGCACTCCAATCCATCGTGCCCTCGTCGGTCAGCGCGAGTGCCAAGCCGTGGTCGCCACTGACGTAGCAAATCATAGCCACTGCGGTCACGCTGCCGGGCAGGCTGGCGTAAGCATAGTTCTTTCCGTCGCTGCCAATCACCTGTCCCACAGCAGGGCTGGTCAAGTTGAGAGGGGGTGACATTACAAGGTTAATGGTGAACAGTTTACCAACGGGGAAGCCACTGCTATACTCTTTAATGTGCTTGGTACAGGAATATGTACCTGCGTATGTTCCTGTAACAGTAGCCTCAAAATCTATATCCTGATCTGAAGTAGTCCATGATTGATGTACAGCTACATAAATGGGATTCTGAGATGTTGGGGTAACTGTA
>JAFYPG010000102.1 GCA_017547605.1 Prevotella sp. | reverse complement strand
CTGGCCTCTGCAAACTGCTCTGCGGTCTTTTGCGCATTCTTAATAGCTTCGGCCATCATCTCGGGCTTCATCTGTTGGAACGAGGCATATTCATATTGAGGGATGCTGCTGTCGATAGCCACACCCTGCTTCAGCAATTCTGCCTGTTTGAAGATGGCAGCATTGACTTCTTTCACCTTATTTGTGGCTACGGTAATCGTTGTGGTGACGATATAGCGGAAATTCTTCTGGTTGTCACCCCATTCGCGCGCCTCCAGGTCACTGATTGAAGGAGGATTCACCGTGATTTCCTTCTCTTCGAGACCGTTCTGACACAGGAAACGTTTGATCTTGTCCGTTTGGCTGTTGATGCTCTCATAGAGCATGGGCAGGTCGTTGCCTGTCACCTTCGTGCCGATGCTCCACGTCACTTTGTCCGCAGGCACCTCGCGCTCTGCCAGACCCTTGACTGTTACCTTACGGTCTTTGTTGGCAAAGTTGTCGATGCCAGCCTTCACAAACCAACCCATACATGCGACGCCCACAGCGATGAGGGCCGACGCAATAATCCGATTTTCTTTCATACGCTACGATGTTTTTTAAATTTGACGCTGCAAAGATGAGAATAATTTCTATGATTTGCATAGGGGAAATCCCTATTTATGACGGATGATTTCCCTATTTCATTTTTTCACCATTATAATTTGTGAGATTCGCCATTATGTTGTATCTTTGCGGCATAAACATAATCATCTAAAGATGGATCAGAAAAGGATATTGAAGTTCCTGCGGCAGGTGATGGCCAATAACAACCGTGAGTGGTTTCAGGAGCATAAGAAGGAATACGAGGCCGTCAGGGCAGAGTTTGAACGGGGTGTACAACAGGCATTGGAGCGGGTTGTGACATTCGATCCGGAGATTGCCCACGTCAAGGTGAAAGACTGCACTTACCGTTTCTATCGCGATACGCGGTTCTCTCCAGACAAGTCGCCCTACAAGAATCACCTTGGTGCCTATATCAATGCTAAGAGTAAGAAGGCACTGAGGGGCGGTTACTACATACACCTGGAGCCGGATCATTGTCTTTTGGCGGTGGGTAACTATTGGCTACCAACTAATATCCTGACCTCCTGCCGTAACGAGATGATGGCGAACACGGCGGAGTGGCTGAAGTGCGTGGAGAATGAAGAGTTTTTGAAATACTTCGGCAGCGAAGAGCTGTGGAGCACCACAGAGCCGACGGACATCGACAGTTGGGATCAGCCTCAAGGTTTTGGACTTGCAAAGTTAAAGAAGTGTCCCTCTGGCTTTCCGAAAGACTGGCCGCATGTGAACTACCTGCGCCTGAAGGATTATTGTTGTTGGCACGCCGTATCAAACACTTTCTTCGAGGGTGACGGCTGGCTCGACGAAATGGAGCGTATGTTCCGTGCCGCCAAACCGATGATGGACTTTATGAACTCAGTAATTGACGATTATGAATAGGTAAAAATCCTATTTCTTCCAAGCCCTCATCGACTGCAGGAGGACGCTGAGTAGGATGAGGGTGATGCCAAGGTAGAAGGAGAAATTGATCTCACGCCCCTCACCGAAAATGAGGAAGGCGAGGATGATCGTATAGCAGGGTTCGAGGTTATAGGTCAGATTGACGGTGAAGGCGGAGAGACGCTTGAGTGCCTGAATCTGAAGCAGATACATCGCTACAGTACAGAAAAGCGCATGGCAGAGCATGAACCAAAGGTTCGAACCCTCAGGGATTACCATGACAGGCCGTTGGCTGGGGAAAAACCACAGATAAACAGGGATGATCGCAGAGACGAGCACAAGACCGCCAGACATCTGGTACATCAGTACCGTACGACTGCGGACGCCCACGCTGACCTTTTTGTTGCAGATGGCATAGATGGCACAGACGGCCGACGACAATACACCTATCATAATACCATAGCGATAGCGCGCATCGAGTGAGAAGATGCACATCACGCCAGCCACGGTGATCAGCGAAAAAAGAAACTCCCAGCCAGAAAAGCGCTTCTTAAGGATCATCGGCTCGAAGAGGGCCGTGAAGAACCCGATGAGTGAGAAACAGATGACACCAATGGAAACATTCGAAGCCTTGATGCTGCCATAGAACAGCATCCAGTGGAAGCCCAACAAGGCGCCACATCCGCAGAGTTGCAGGAACTTCCGCCAGCCGACACGTGGTAATCCTGTGAATACCAACAGGATGCAGCTCGTAAAGAGCATGCGATACCATACGATATCCACCTCGTTGAGCGTGATCAGTCGTCCGAACAAACCCGTAAAGCCTGCAAGCAAGACACTGAGGTGTAATTGGATAAATCCCTTCTTCGTCTCGTTCATTTCGTTGGCAAAGGTACACATTTTGTATATTTGCGCCAAATTATTTTCAATTTTGTGCAAATTTTCGTATCTTTGTCGCGTCGAATGGATATCAAGGATAAGATTACAGAACAACCCTCGCGCTTCGATCATCTGGAGCAGATGTCAGTAGCAGAACTGTTAGAGCATATCAACGAGGAGGATCTTCGGGTGGCAGAAGCCGTCCGTCAGGTGCTTCCGCAGGTAGAGGCCTTGGTGGAGGCCATCGAACTGAGGATGAAGCGGGGTGGCAGACTATTCTATGTTGGGGCAGGAACGAGTGGACGTCTGGGTGTGCTGGATGCCAGTGAGTTGCCTCCCACCTTTGGTGTGCCCGATACTTGGGTGCAGGGTATCATCGCTGGCGGCGATGAGGCTCTGCGCCATGCCGTGGAGCATGCAGAAGATTCTGAGGAACAAGGATGGATAGATCTGCAGACCTATCATCCCACAGCCGATGACACTGTGCTGGGCATTGCAGCCTCAGGCACAACACCTTACGTGATTGGGGCTGTCCGTGAGGCCAGACGGAACGGACTACTGACCGGTTGTATCACCAGCAATCCAAATACCCCCTTGGCTCAGGAGGCCGAGTTTCCTATTGAAACTATCGTAGGTCCGGAGTTCGTGACAGGTTCCAGTCGCATGAAGAGCGGTACGGCTCAGAAGATGGTGCTGAACATGATTTCCACGGCGCTGATGATACGGATGGGACGTGTTCAGGGTAACCGTATGGTGAACATGCAACTGGCGAACGACAAGTTGATCGATCGTGGTACGCGGATGCTCCAGGAATCGTTAGGTTTAAGCTATGAAGAAGCGCAACAACGTCTGCTTGAGGCGGGTAGCGTAAGTGACTGTCTGTGATCTTTTTGCGTGATTGTGTGCAAAAAGTAGGAAAATGTGACGATTTATCAGTTTTTTGCCGTACCTTTGCAACCGATTATAAGGAAACGACATGAAACTATTTGATGTTTATCCCCTCTTCGACGTGAACATCGTCAAGGGCAAGGGGTGTAAAGTATGGGACGACAAGGGTCAGGAGTATCTGGACCTGTATGGCGGACATGCCGTCATTAGCATCGGGCATTCCCACCCGCATTATATTGAAAAAGTATCGGAGCAGGTGAGCCAACTGGGCTTTTATTCCAACTCAGTGATCAACAAGTTACAGGTGGAGTTGGCAGAGCGCCTTGGCAAGATTTCCGGCTACGACGATTATCAGTTGTTTTTGATTAACAGTGGTGCTGAGGCTAATGAGAATGCTTTGAAACTCGCCTCGTTTACCAATGGTCGTACGCGTGTGCTGTCGTGTGAGAAGGCTTTCCACGGTCGTACGAGTCTGGCTGTCGAGGTGACGAATAATCCGAAGATCATCGCACCCATCAACGATAACGGCCACGTGACCTACCTGCCGAGGAACGATCTGGCAGCCTGGGAGACGGAGTTGGCGAAGGGTGATGTCTGTGCCGTCATCCTGGAGTGCATTCAGGGTGTGGGCGGTATCAAACTTGCTACGCCCGAGTTCGCACAAGGCCTGGCTGCTGCCTGTAAGAAATATGGCACGATCCTGATCTGCGACGAGATCCAGTGCGGCTATGGACGGAGCGGCAAGTTCTTCGCCCATCAGTGGTTGGACATCAAGCCCGATATCATCACCGTGGCCAAAGGTATTGCCAACGGTTTCCCGATGGGTGGTGTGCTGATATCGCCTGCGTTCAAGCCCGTCTATGGACAGTTGGGTACCACGTTTGGTGGCAACCATCTCGCCTGTGCGGCTGCACTGGCCGTGCTTGATGTGTTCGAGCAGGAGCACTTGGTGGAGAACGCCCACGAGGTTGGTGAATACCTGATCGCCCAACTGAAGGAGTTGCAGAAGACACAGCAGCATATCGTTGATGTGCGTGGACGGGGTCTGATGATCGGCATCGATCTCGATATCCCCCACAAAGATGTGCGCCAGCCTCTGATTTATCAGGAGCATTGCTTCACAGGCTGTGCAGGCACGAACATCTTACGTCTGTTGCCACCGCTTTGTCTGACAAAGGCGGAAGCAGACCTGTTTATCGAAAAACTTAAGAAGACATTATGAAGATAGCAGTTATCGGAGCTGGTGCCATGGGTGGTGCCACCGTAGAAGGCCTGATCAAGGGTCAGTATTTCAAGAACGACGATATCACCGTGGCCGATCCCTCACAGGCCGTCACGGAGAAGTTTGCCAAGATGGGCATCAGTGTCACATCAGACAATAAACTGGCAGCAGACACGGCCGACATCGTCTGTGTCGTGGTGAAGCCTTGGTTGGTGGAGCGTGTGCTGAAGGATATCAAACCCGAACTGGATCCTAAGAAGCAGATCCTGATCGTGATTGCCGCTGGTGTCTCCTCGGAGAGCATCAAGGGATGGTTGGGAGATCAATGCCCCTCGTTGTTCTTGGTGATTCCGAATATCGCCATTGCCGAGATGGCCTCGATGACGTTTATCGTTCCGTGTGGTGCTGTGACACAGCACCAGACAGAACAGGTGAAGACGATCTTCGACGAGATGGGTTCTACGCTGATTACCGATGAGCAGCATCTGGCCGCTGGTACGACGCTGGCCTCCTGCGGTATCGCCTACGCCATGCGCTATGTGCGTGCGGCTTCCGAGGGCGGTGTCGAACTGGGTTTCAAGGCCGACGATGCGAAGGCTATTGTGATGCAGACGATGAAAGGTGCCGTGGAACTGTTGGAGGCCAGTGGTATGCATCCCGAGGCTGCCATCGACCTGGTGACCACTCCTGGTGGTGTGACCATCAAGGGTCTGAACGAGATGGAGCATGCTGGCTTCACCTCAGCCGTTATCCGTGGCCTGAAGGCAGGACTGAAGTAAAGGTAAAAGGGTAAAAAGATAAAAAAGTGAAATAAAATGGACGAACAACTGAAGCAAATTGGTGAGCGCCTGAAGGGTCTGCGCGACGTGCTGGACCTGACGGCACAGGAGGTGGCCGATACCGTTGGCATCTCTTTGGAGAAGTATGAGAAGATCGAGGCCGGTGAGGTGGATATCACCATCTCCAACCTGATGAAGATAGCCCACAAGTATGGCATCTCTGCCGAGGAACTGATGTTTGCCGAGGCACCTCACATGAAGTCTTATTTCGTGGTGCGCAAGGGTCAGGGCATGAGCGTGGAACGTACGAAGGCATATAAGTATCAGAGTCTGGTGAGCGGTTTTGTGAACCACAAAGCCGACGTGTTCATCGTCACCGTGGAGCCGAAGCCCGGCGTACGCACCATCTATAAGAATACCCACCCAGGACAGGAGTTCAATCTCGTGCTGGAAGGTAAGATGGAACTCTTCATCGGCGGTAAGACGATGATCCTCGAGGAGGGCGACAGTATCTATTTTGATTCCACGAAGCCACACGGCATGCTGGCCGTAGGCGACAAACCCGTCAAGTTCTTAGCATTTACAGTAGAATAAACTATGGTAGAAAGATTTTTGAAGCAGACACATTTCGAGTCTGTAGAGGATTACAATAAGCATCTGGAGTTTATCATCCCAGAGAACTTTAATTTCGCCTACGACGTGATGGACGCCTGGGCTGAGGAAGCCCCTGAGAGACTCGCTCTCCTGTGGACCAACGACCTGGGCGACGAGATCCGCACGACCTATGGCGAACTGAAGGAGCAGAGTGATCAGGCAGCCTCCTATCTGATGTCGCTGGGCATCGGCAAGAACGATCCCGTGATGCTCATCCTGAAGCGCCGCTATGAGTGGTGGGTGATCATGCTGGCCCTTTGTAAGATCGGTGCCATCGTCATTCCTGCCACCCACATGCTGACGAAGAAGGATATCGTCTACCGCAATACCCGCGCCTCAGTAAAGGCCATCATCTGCGTCGATGATCCCTATGTCACGGAGCAGATCAAGTTGGCTATGCCCGACAGTCCTACGGTCAAGCAGTATATCACCGTGACGGATCATGGCAAACCCATCCCCGAGGGGTTCCGCGACTGGCAGAGTGAATGGAAGCAGGCGCCGAAGTTCGTGCGCCCCGCCTTCGTCAACGAGAACGATGACACGATGCTGATGTACTTCACCAGTGGTACCAGTGG
>JAFYPG010000101.1 GCA_017547605.1 Prevotella sp. | reverse complement strand
CGTCTTGGGAGCTTTCAGATGGTCGAGCCAGTTGCCGAGGTCTGCGAGCATCTGGTCGTGGTACTTGAACCAGGGGCCGAAGCCGAAACCATGGTCACCCGTTGGGTAGATATACATCGCACAGTCGTTGCCAGCCATGCGCATGGCCTTGTAATACTCCAGACCGTTGGTCACCAGGGGCACCAGACGGTCGTCGCTGGCCGAGATGATGAGCGCAGGGGGCGTCAGATGACGGCGCACAGCGTTCTGTGTCGAGTATTGTCTCACCATCTCAGGATCCTTCTGGTCCTCGCCGAGGAAATTACGGCACGACCACACGTGCGACACCTGCTCATCCATCGAGATCACGGGATAGAACAGGATCGAGAAGTTGGGGCGAGCGTCGAAGTCGGAGAGGGTGGAGATCACCGACGACAGATGACCACCAGCCGAGAATCCCATGATACCCACGTCGTGGGGATTGATGCCCCACACTTCAGCAGAATCGCGTACGATGCGGATGCCCTTCTGTACGTCGAACATCGGAATAAAACGGTTGCCCTCAGGCAGACGGTAGTTCACCACGAAGTAGGCAATGCCCCGTTCGTTCAGCCAGCCGGAGGCCAGATAACCCTCGTGCGAGTTCGACAGCACGGAGTAGCCACCACCTGGCACACCTACGATGGCTCTGCCCGAGGGATTTACAGGCAGGTAGCACACCATCTGTGCCTTACCGTCTTCTGTCAGGTCAATCGTAAACTTTCGGGCTGTATTTGTTAAGTCCTCTTTCATTTGCGGCCATTGTGCCTGCATCGACACAGCCAGCAGTAGCATACTGAAAATCAGAAGTTTTCTTTTCATAAGTCTATTTGTTATGTTGTTTAGAATTGCCATCTGTTAGGAATCTGACGCTCGGGCCAGAGGTGCTTGGCGTAGGTGTAGCCGTAAAGTTCGAGGAGGGTCGTGAATGTCGAGAGACGCTCCTTGAAGGCCTCGTAGTCCTTGCGCTGAGGCTGTGTCCACTGCACTTCGGCGAGGGCCGACATACGGGGCAGTGCCTGATACTCCACCAACTCCTCATTCGTAATATACTCCGTCCAGATGTTGGCCTGGGCACCGAGGATATGCTGGCGGGCAGCCACGGACAGACTGTCGGGTGCAGGATCAAGGGCATAGACCTTCTCTACGGGGATAAAGCCACTGCAACGGCTCGGCTCGAAGAGCACATCCTCCGTCTGTTGGTAGTCGAAGTAACAGAATGTCGTCGGCGTCATGATTACGTCGTGACCTGTCTCGGCGGCTTTCGCTCCAGGTTCTGTACCACGCCATGACATGATCATCGCATCCTGCGGAGATCCGTCGAGGATCTCGTCCCAACCTAAAGCACGGCGATGGTGGGCGGTGAGGAAGTCAAAGACGCGCTTGGTGAAGTGGGCTTGTAGAGGCGACAGTTTCGAGGTGAGTGGCTCGAAGGCCTCACTCTGAGCATTGTCTGCGCCCAGGGTCTTATTCAGCGCTTGACATTTCGGGCACTCCTGCCACTTGTCTGTGGGTGTCTCGTCGCCACCGATATGGATCACCTCCGAGGGGAAGATGTCCATGATCTCCGTCAGCACGTCCTCCACAAATTCATACACCTTCGGATTGGCCACGCAGAGCACGTCCTTATACACACCCCAGTAGTGGCCCACCTGATAAGGACCACCTGTACAGCCGAGTTCGGGGTAGGAGGCGAGGGCAGCCAACATATGGCCGGGCATGTCGATCTCAGGGATCACGGTAATATGACGGGCAGCAGCGTAAGCCACGATCTCACGGGCTTCCTCCTGTGTATAACAGCCACCGTAGGGGATATGGTCGTCGAGGTCGGAGTTAGTGCCGATGATCGTGCCTGTACGCTGGGAACCCACCGTCACGAGTTTCGGCCATTTCTTGATCTCAATGCGCCAACCCTGATCATCCGTTAGGTGCCAGTGGAATACGTTCATGTTGTGCAGCGCCAACAGGTCGATGAACTTCTTCACGAATGCCACAGGGAAGAAGTGGCGCGAACAGTCGAGGTGCATCCCTCGCCATGAGAATCGCGGACTGTCTGAGATTACGACAGGGTTCATGATCACACCTTCCTTGACGGCTTTGCGCAGTGTCTGGATGCCATAGAACACACCCGCTGCGGAACCGCCCTGGATGGTGACACCACGGGCATTGACGGTCATCATGTAACCTTCCTTTTCAGTGACTTTCGGTGAGACGGCCAGTTCGATATAGCGCGTCTTCTTAGCACGCTGACTCACAATGGGGAGGTCGTTCCTTGTCACCTCTTTTATATACTGCTTCAAAAACTCTGCCTCGTTCTGCAACTCCGCAGGTGCCAGGATCTGCACTCCTTCTTCGAGGATGAACGGTTCGCCCTTTTGCTCTACAATGCTCTGTGGCAGGGGTACCACGTTGTAATTTGCAGGATCCCCAGCCAGCGCCCTTACAGGGCTAAATACTAAATGACAAATGATAAATGATAAACCTATCAGATGTCTTCTATCTATCTTCATCATTATTTAATGTTTATCGTTTAATGTCTAAAAGTGGTATTCCACAAACGCCTCCATGGCCTCGTAGCAGGCCAGACCCAGTTCGTCGTACTTCTTCGCCGTGTCGCGGTTACGATCCTCGGCGCGCTGCCAGAACAGCCGTTCGTCGTTGCCGAGGAAAGGCGCACTCTCCATCTGGCTCTGGTGGCGCAGAATAGCATTCCGCTTCTCGCGCAGTTCCTCAGGACTCATCGGCACGCACATCTCGATATCGGCGACCTCCCATTCAGCCCACGCGCCACGGTACATCCACACGCGACAGTCACTCAGCCATTCGGCGCCTGCCTTTTTCTCTTCGTCAATGGCAGCTAATACGGCGTCTGTACATTTCTTATGGGTACCGTGTGGGTCGGCGAGGTCGGCGGCCACGAAGATCTGGTGCGGCTGGATCTCACTTAAGAGTTCCTGAATGGGAATCACGTCGCGCTCCGACATCGGCAGTTTCTCGATCTTTCCACTCTCATAGAACGGCAGGTCGAGGAAGTGGATATGCTTGCTGTCGATGCCATTATATTCACAGGCCAGACGCGCCTCACCGCGACGGATGAGTCCCTTCAATCGAAGGATCTGTTCAGGGTCTAGATCACCCTTCTGCTTGTTCTTGATGAAGTTTTTCACCCACTGGTAACTATGCTTGATTACTTCGTCGGAGCCGTTGGCAAAGATGGTGTTGAAGCCGTTGATGAAATGCATGAAACGGCGCACCTCCTCATCACCCACGGCGATGTCGCCCGAGGTCTCGTAGGCCACATGCACGTCATGTTTCTGCTGCATCAGTCTTCGGATGGTGCCTCCCATTGAGATGACGTCGTCGTCTGGGTGGGGCGAGAAGACAACGACGCGCTTGGGGTAAGGCAGAGCGCGCTCTGGACGTGTGGAGTCATCCACGTCGGGTTTACCACCGGGCCAACCCGTGATGGTGTGCTGTAGTTCGTTGAACACCTCGATGTTCACCAGTCCAGCCTGTCCGTCGAACTCCTCTACGAGGTGTCCGAGACCGTTATCCACATAATCCTTTGTGGAAAGTTTCAACAGAGGTTTGCCGACCTTCTTGCAGAGGTCAATCACTTGCCGACGCAACGCATGGTCGGGCATCTGAATTGTTGATGTAAGATTCAGGTTCATATTGTTAGGTTTTTAAATTCCTCTGCAAAGTTACGAAAAATAATTAATAATATGAACAACGTATCAGAATTTTTCGTATATTTGCACCATCAAAAGAAAGTTTAACTAAACACCATCAACTATGAGAGTAGGTATTCCCAAGGAGATTAAAAACAATGAGAACCGCGTGGGTATGACCCCTGCGGGAGTGGCAGAACTGACGCGTCGCGGCCATGAGGTCCTGGTGCAGCATACGGCTGGTGAGGGCAGTGGTTTCAGCGACGACGAGTATGTGAAGGCGGGGGCTAAGATCTTGCCCGCCATCGAGGACGTGTATCGTGAGGCGGAGATGATCGTGAAGGTGAAGGAACCCATTGAACCCGAATATGCGCTGGTGCGCAAGGGACAACTGCTGTTCACCTATTTCCATTTCGCGTGTGAGAAGGAACTGACAGATGCCATGCTCAAGAGTTGCGCCGTCTGTCTGGCCTATGAGACGGTACAGTTGCCCAACGGGTCACTGCCCCTGTTACAGCCGATGAGTGAGGTGGCAGGTCGCATGGCTACGCTCAACGGTGCCTATTACCTGCAAAAGACCAAAGGTGGCAAGGGCAAACTCATCAGCGGTGTGCCTGGTGTATCGCCCACGCGTGTACTGGTACTCGGTGGCGGTGTCGTCGGAGAGGCTGCCGCACGGATGGCTGCCGGCATGGGTGCCGAGGTGACCATCACCGATGTGTCGCTGCCCCGTCTGCGCCAACTCGACCTCGAGACACCGGCCAATGTGCATACGCTATATTCCTCTGAGCACAACATCCGCCAGCAACTGCCGACGGTCGATATCGTTGTAGGTTCCGTGCTTGTGCCTGGCGACAAGACGCCCCACCTGATCACACGCGACATGCTGAAGTTGATGGAGCCGGGTACCGTGCTCGTCGATGTGGCCATCGACCAGGGCGGCTGTTTCGAGACTTCGCGGCCTACCACCCACAGCGAACCAGTCTATACCGAGGAGGGTATCGTGCATTACTGTGTGGCCAATATCCCTGGTGCCGTACCCAACACCTCAACGTTGGCCCTCACCAATGCCACCTTGCGCTATGCCGTCGCTCTGGCTGACAAAGGTTGGCAGAAGGCTTGCAAGGACGATCCCGCCTTGGCCAAGGGTCTGAACATCGTCGAGGGCAAGGTGGTCTTTAAGGCCGTCGCCGATGTCTTCGGACTCCCCTACGAACCTGTTGTCTTGTAACTACACTTGTAGATTATTCGTCCTACTCTTTCATACCGCAGCCACCGTGGAACTCGTCCACCAGGTTGATGGAATAGGCCTCTTCGCGGGATACCTCTGTTTTGGTCCAGTCGATTTCACCCTCATGCCCTGCATAGTCGCTGATGCGTACGGAACAGAGATAACCTTCGTCATTGCGTGTATAGGCGCTGCAGCCCGACATGGCGATGCGGTTGCGCTCCTGCTGTCCCTGCTTGGAAACGATATGGCACCATTCGATGACGCAGGTCTTGCCGTCATCGATAATGGTCTCGTAACGCATGCCCACACAGGCGGGGATGTAGGTGGCCAGACCATAGCCGAAGCGGTGGGCGTTACGCGACATCTCCTCCTTAGAGAGGATGGGCGTGCCCCAAGGGTCGTATCCGCCGACGATGCATTCATCGGCAAAGGCCGCGTGAATCTTGTCCGGGTTGCAGTAGGGCGCATGGTGGAGGGCTTCGTAATAGGCCCGCATGGCTCCTGTCAGCAGACCAGGGTCGCCCATCTCGTAATGTGCCGGCTTGAAGATGGGCTTACGATAAGGCGTCAGCCCTGGCACAAAGGAGTAGTGCGTGTACATCCTAACATCTTCTAGAAGAGAAGGGGTGCGGAGATCCGTAATGACAAAGAAGGGCACTTCCTCAATGGCTCCATCCACCACGAACTTGAATACGCCTTCCAAGGCGATCCGTCCGCCACCGATGGTTTGGAAGACCGGTGTAAAGGTTGCCGATGTGGCATTGAACTTGGTTAGGAAACCCTCAGCGAAGGAACGTATATCCTCAAGACCTTCAAATCGGCCGTAAGGTGCATCGACAGCCGGCTGTTCATCCCAGAACAGTTTTTTCTCACGGAACAGGGCGGTCACCTCGTCAACCTTTCCTGCGCAAAGGGCATTAACAAACGCCAGGTCTGGTGTGTCCGTCCGGATATTCTGGGGCATATCCTGATAGAGCCGTTCCAGATTGCAGGGCTTACGAATTGGCAATGACTTTTCAACATCCTGTCCACGCCCCGCGATTGCGACGAGGGCGAGTAATGTGGCAATGATAGTTTTCTTCATATTCTTTTTGTTATATTTCAAAGTTTAATGAGGACTATACCAGTATCACGCCATGCTGCTTTTTGCCGTCCATCATGATCTTCAGGGGATGGTCGAAGCGCACGTGGCGCACGTACTCGGTTTCTTCGATGGCGGGGAGAGCGTCGAGGACGGACTGTTGGAAGAGACCGTCACCCGTATAGGTGTTGATGGTGAAATAGCCGACACCGAACGAGGTGAGGTTCTGGAAGAAGTGCGTGCCCTGCGAAGGATCGACGTGGTAGTTCTTCAGGGCTGTCTCGACGATGACGCGGGCGGCACTGATATGGGGCCACTTCACAGGGATGCCCAGCCAGTAGTCGCTGGAGCCCCAGCGACCCGGCCCGATCAGCACATAGTTCTTGTTCTCGTTTAGGAACTTGCGGTTGATCTGTTCGATCTGGTCAGCGATCATCGGATTGTTCATGGCCGTGAAGTCATCGCCAGCCTTTACATAGACCACATCCGTGACGTCCTCGGAGATACCGTGCCCCAGCGAGTTGTGGGAGCGTAACAGACACTGCTCATCTGGGATGGCCTCCAGATTCTCGTCGAGCACCTGCTTCGAATCGACGATGGGTCGGATCTGCAGGAGGTAGAACGTGCCCGTACGGTCGTCGTTCAGGTTACAGGCAAACTCGATCTCCACGGGGCGCTTCATCTCGTCGGAGCCGAGTTTCTGCACCATCTGGAGAATCTCGGGCAGGGGGAAGACACCATGCTGGAGCACACCCGTGAAGGAGATGACCTTGCGACCACCTTCATAGATGCCGTCACGGATAATCTGATCCGTGGGGTCGTAGGTCGAGGCGATATAGGTGAGAGCCCCGTCCTCGGCGGCCTGTTTCACACGGATCTTCTTGATGTTGAATCCGTCATCTACCTTGAAGTCGTCGCCGATGTGCGTCATGTCGAGGGCATAGAAGCGCGTCTGCGTCTCACTGAGTGCCGTCTCCATCTCACTCATCTGGAGCACCTGCGTGGGGTGATAGGGTGATACACGCAGCGTCTGTCCGCCATCGACGATATATTTGCCCAGTCCGAGGGCGAGTGAGGCGATACCTTCCTCGGCCGTTTCCTCGCCGATGGGATAGTAGTTCAGCGAACGGAGCACCCCCGAGAAGTTCGGATAGTAGAGGTCGCCGTACTGCTTGCCTACTACCTCCTGCAGGATCACCGCCATCTTCTCTTGGTCGATGACGTTCTCCGTGGCCAGCATATAGGCCTTCGAGTCCTTGTAATACACGGAGGCATAGACACCTTTAATGGCACAGGCCATCATCCGCAGCATCTCGTACTTGTCCTCCAGGTAGGGGATCATATAGGTGGAATAGATGCCTGCAAACGGCTGGTAGTGGGAGTCTTCGAGCAGCGACGACGAGCGTACGGCAATCGGTGACTTCACGGCATCGAAGAACGTGAAGAAGTCGGCGATCAGTGAGTCGGGCAGTTGTGCCCGCATGAAATGCTGGAGGATCTCTTCGTCCGAAGCATCGCTGAGGGCGATGGGGTAGAGGTTGTTTTTCTCCATGAACTCGTCGAAGAAGTCGGTACAGAGCACCACGGTCTTGGGGATGGTGACCTGAGCGTTCTCATACTGGTTGAGTTCCGTATGGCGCTTGATGATATTGTCGAGGAAGGCCAGACCACGGCCCTTGCCACCTAACGATCCCTCACCGATACGGGCGAAGTGGCTGTAGGCATCGAACTTCAGACGGTCGAACACGGCCACCACACCGATGTTCTTCATGCGACGGTACTGTACGATGGCGTCGAAGATAATCTGACGGTGGGCATCGACATCCTGAAGCTTATGCCACGTGACGTGCTTCAGGAAGGCCGACACGGGGAAGATGGCACGGGCACAGAGCCAGCGGCTCATGTGGTTGCGTGACACGTGGTAGAGCATCGAGTCGTTGGGGATCTTGAAGATGATGTCCTGCAACTCCTTCAGCGACGACACGCGGGCCACCTCCTCCTTGGTCTTCGGATCACGGAAGATGAAGTCGCCGAAGCCCATGTGCTCCTCCATCAGATGGTGGAGATCGACGTTCATCTTCGTGGAGTTCTTATCGATGAAGTGGAAACCCTCGGCCTTGGCCTTGGCGGCGTTGAGCGTCTCCTTGGATTCGAGGATCAGGGGCACGTACTCGTCACGGCGACGGATCTCACGGAGCAGTTTCAGACCAGCCTCAGGGTCACCCTCCTCAACATGCGAGAGGCGTCCAGGTACGATCTTCATCGGGAAACGGGTGTCGGAGATCACACCTAACGTGTTGTCGTGATACTTCTCGTAGATTGCCATCGCCTCCTCATAGTTCGTGGCGAGCACCACCTTGGGGCGGCCGCGCTTACGTTGGGCAGCAGCGTGGGGATTCAGGGCCTCTGTGGAAAAACGCTTAGACTGTGCGAGGATATAGTTATAGAGGTTGGGCAGCACACTGGAGTAGAAACGGATGTTATCCTCTACGAGCAGGATCATCTGCACACCCGCCTCGCGGATGTCGTGGTCGATGTTCATCTTGTCCTCTAACAGTTTGATGATCGACATGATAAGGTTGGTATTGCCGAGCCAGCAGAACACGTAGTCGAACACCGACATATCCTCGTCCTGGATGCGCTTCGTGATACCGTGGGAGAATGGCGTCAGCACCACACAGGGGATATTGGGGTGCTCGACCTTGATCTCGCGGGCCACGGTAAACGCGTCGTTGTCGGCATTACCAGGCATACAGATCACAAGGTCGATGTCCGTCGTGTGGAGCACCTCGTTGGCCTCTTCCGTCGTCGATACCTGGGTGAAGGTAGGTGGGTAGCGCATACCCAGTTCCATATACTCGTCGAAGATCTTCTCATCGATGCGGCCGTCGTCCTCGAGCATGAAGGCGTCGTAGGGGTTGGCGACGATGAGCACATTGAAGATGCGGCGCGTCATCAGGTTGACGAACGACACATCCTTCAGGTAGAATTTATTCCACTCCTGTGGTATTTTGCTGACTTCTTCCATATCTGCTGCAAAGATAAAAAAAATCCCTGAAAGTTCATCGTGTTTCAATCTTTTTTCTTAACTTTGCACCCAAATAGGCTATAAATATGAAGAAGTTTTTGTGCTTTGTCTGTCTGGTCATGTTGACGCTGACTTCTTCGGCGCAATATCATAATCCCATCATTCCGGGCTTCCATCCCTCCCCCAGCATCTGCCGTGTAGGTGATGATTTCTACCTGGTAAACCCCTCCTATCAGTATTTCCCCGGCATCCCTATTTATCACTCGAAGGACTTGGTGAATTGGGAGCAGATTGGTAATGTGCTCGACCGTGAGTCGCAGGTGCCCCTGAAGGAGGCTAACTCGTGGTTGGGAATCTTCGCACCCACCATCCGCTACCACGACGGACTGTATTACGTGGTGGCTACGAACGTGGGCAATGGCGGTAACTTTCTTGTGACGGCCAAGGATCCCCATGGGCCCTGGAGCGAGCCCGTCTGGTTGGAGCAGTTGGGCATCGATCCCTCGCTTTGGTTTGAGAATGGCAAGTGCTATCTTGTGAGCAATCCCGACAATACCATCATGCTCTGCGAGATCGACCCGAAGACGGGTAAGCAGTTGACACCCAGCAAACCGTTATGGCAGGGCATGGGCATGCGCTATCCCGAGGCGCCACATATCTATAAAAAAGACGGCTGGTACTACCTGTTGCTCTCAGAGGGCGGAACGGAGATCGCCCACAGTATGACGATCGCCCGCAGTCGGAATATCTACGGACCGTATGAGCCCTATCCGCACAACCCGCTCTTTACACATTGTAACGTGAAGGGACAGGAGAGCCTGATTCAGGCTACTGGGCATGGTGACTTCGTGCAGGCGAAGGATGGCTCATGGTGGGTGGTGTTCCTTGGTCATCGTCACTATGGCATCAACTACCACCATCTGGGCCGTGAGACGTTCCTGGCTCCCGTAGAGTGGAAGACGGGACAGTGGCCTGTGGTGAACGGTGGAGAACCTATCGACACGCTGATGAGCGGGAATCCTCTTGGTGTGGCCCAGCAGCCGCAGAAGCGGCATATCCGCACCGACTTTGATAAACCCCTCGGACCAGAGTGGGTGTATCTGCAGAATCCGGACTCCAGCAAGTACCAGATACGTTTAGGCAGACTGCAGTTGGTCTGCTCGCGAGGGAAACTGTCGAAGAATGATCGTCCTACGTTTGTGGGGCGTCGTCAGGAGAGTCCGAATATCGTGGCAGAGACGTTCCTGAATTTCGAAGAGGGACTGCCCAGGGATGAGGCTGGCATGACGGTATATCAGATGTTCGACGGTCATGCGGACATCTTCCTGCGTCCGATGAACGAGAAGACACAAGTGGCTGTCAAGTATCAGTTGAAGAATGTGGAGAACATCATGGCCACTGCTGAGATCGATGGCTATTCGGCCTACTTGAGGATCAGGAGTGACGGTATGCATTACTGGTTTGACTATTCCGAAGACGGGAAGGTCTATAAGACGCTGACATCGATTGACAGTTCGTTGCTGAGTTCGGAGGTGGTGGGCGGATTCACGGGTGCCGTCATCGGACTGTACGCCGTGGAGAATAACACGTCTGAGGCGTATGGGCGATCATTCGCACTGTTTGACTATTTCGACTATCAGGAACAATAGACATTAAACATTAAATATTAAATATTAAACACTAATCATTAAACATTAAAAACTTAAGATTATGAAAAAGTATTTAGCAGAGATGGTGGGCACGATGGTGCTCGTGTTGATGGGCTGCGGCGTCGCAGTGAGTTTGGGTTGTGATCCGGTGAACAATATCCCCGCTGTGGTGGGAACGGCGTTTGCCTTCGGACTGGCTGTCGTGGCGATGGCTTATACGATTGGCGGCATCAGTGGTTGCCATATCAATCCCGCCATCACTCTCGGTGTGTTCCTGAGCGGACGCATGAGTGCCAAGGACTGTGGTATGTATATGCTGTTCCAGGTGATTGGTGCCTTCATCGGTAGTCTGTTGCTTTACATCCTGACGGAGAATGTGCCAGGACTGGAGGGAACGGGTGCCAATGACCTGCAGGTTAATGTGTCGATGCTGGGTGGTCTGCTTGCTGAGATTATCTTCACCTGTGTCTTTGTACTTGTGGTGCTGGGTGCAACGGCCAAGACCAATGGTGCCACCAATAATTTCGCAGGTCTGGCTATCGGTCTGTCGCTGATCCTGGTTCACTTGGTCTGCATCCGTTACACAGGTACGTCCGTGAATCCTGCCCGTTCGATTGCTCCGGCAGTCTTCCAGGGAGGAACCGCACTGACTAACCTCTGGATTTTCATCGTTGGTCCTTTCGTGGGTGGCGCTTGCGCTGCAGGTATCTGGAAACTGATTGACATCAACGAGAAGTAAATGAAATGAACAGAAATACGTACCTTAGCCCGACATTATAATAGAATAATGAGGATAAGGGTAACGTATATATTACTCTTGCTGTGCGCTTGTTTGTCAACAAGCGCACAGCAGATGATACGGGGGCACGTCACGGACGAGCGATCGGGCGAGGCGGTGCCTTCCGTTAGTGTTCAGTATAAGGGACACGATATAGGTGTGGTCGCAGATGTTGACGGTAACTATGCGATTACCCGTCATCAGGGATGGGTGCTGACGTTCAGTGCCGTAGGCTATGTGCCGACCACGGTGATGGTGAACGCGAATGTGAAGGGCACCTGTAACGTGACGATGAAAGCCGACAACACCCTATTGAAGGAGGTGACCGTCAAGGCCAAGCGCAGTCGCTATCGCAGGAAGGACAACCCAGCAGTGGCGATGATGAGAAAGGTGATTGCTGCCAAGAAACGTTCCGACCTCAGCAACTATGACTATTACCAGTATAATAAATACCAGAAGCTGACCCTTGCCCTCAATAACATCACTCAGGAGCGGATGGAGAATCCGAGGAACAAGAAGATGCGCTGGCTGATGAATCAGATTGAGACGTCTCCGTACAACGGAAAGATGGTGTTGCCTTTCTCAATCGATGAGACGGTCTCACAGAAGATCTATCGTAAGAATCCGCATAGTGAGAAGACTTATATCTTAGGCTCACGGTCTGAGGGTATCAACCATGTTGTCCAGACGGGTGATGTCGTCAACGAAGTCATTAAGGATGTCTTCACAGACATTGATATATATGAAAACCAGATCCGTTTCTTGCAGTATTACTTCACCAGTCCCATAGGTGATGGTGCGATTTCCTTTTACCGTTACTATATTGTCGATACGCTCTATGTGGGGAGAGACAAGTGCTTCCACCTGCATTTTCTTCCGAACAACGCCCAGGACTTTGGCTTCCGTGGCGACCTCTATGTCATGGCCGACTCCAGTTGGCTGGTCAAGCGCTGTGAGATGATGATTCCGAGGAAGAGCGACGTCAATTTCGTGGATAACATGCAGATAGTGCAGGAGTTCAGTCGTCTGCCCAATGGGGAGTGGGTGCTCACGACCGATGACATGTTTACGGAACTCAAGTATCTGGACTTTATGGAATCCTTTACGATGACCCGTAACACCCGTATGACGGATTTCTCCTTCGATGAGATCCCCAATTCCCTGTTCAAGGGTAAGGCCGATGAGGTGAAGACGGCAGGTGCCCAGTCGCGCAGCGAGAGTTTCTGGGCGCAGAACCGTCAGGTGACACTGACCAGAAGTGAGGCTAACATGGAGCAGTTCGTGAAGGATCTGGAGAAGATCAAGGGATACAAATATATCCTCACGGCCATGAAGATCCTCACGGAGAGTTTTATAGAAACGGGGACGAAGAATCATCCCAGTAAGGTGGACATAGGACCAGTAAACACCTTCATCACCTCCAACTTCATCGATGGTCTTCGGACGCGTCTGTCTGCACAGACCACGGCCAACCTTGACTCCAACCTCTTCCTCAAGGGCTATGTGGCCAGGGGATGGCGCTCTCACAAGATGTACTACAGGGGTGATGTGACATGGTCGTTCAACAAGAAGGAATATATGCCACACGAATTCCCGATACGGACATTGACAGTATCCTCGACTTATGATGTGATGTCACCCTCCGACAAATTCCTGCAGTCGGATAAGGATAATGTCTTCACAGCACTCAAGTGGGCCGACACCAGAAAGATGATGTTCTACAACCGCCAGTCCATTACGGCCCAGCGCGAGGAGGTGTGGGGGCTGCGTACGACTGTCTCCCTGAAGGCAGAGGAGAATGAGGCAGCGGGTGACCTCTATTTTATTCCTCTGTCGGAATCTGTTTCCGATCCCTTGGCATCCCGTAAGATCCGTACCACCGAACTTCGTACCGAACTTCGCTATGCCCCAGGTGAGACATTTATCAAGAACAAGAAGAATCGTCTGAATATCAATCTCGACGCCCCAGTCATCACCCTTTCCCATACGCTTGGCATGAAGGGCTTCCTTGGTGCCGACTATGCCTATAATTATACGGAACTGTCCGTCTTCAAACGGTTCTGGCTCAGTTCGTGGGGAAAGTTCGATGTCCATGCCAAGGGCGGCATCCAATGGAATCAGGTACCATTCCCCTTGCTCATCATGCCAGAGACCAATCTCTCCTATCTCTTGCAGAACTACACTTTCGAGGCCATCAATAACATGGAGTTCCCCATGGACCGTTTTGCCAGTCTGTTCTTGAACTGGGATATGAACGGCAAGATCTTTAACCGTATCCCTCTGTTGAGAGAATTGAAATGGCGCGAATGGGTCTCCGTGAGGTGTCTGTGGGGTGGCTTGTCTGATAAGAACAATCCGTTGTTGGCAGAGAACGCAGGCAGTCCGTTGCTGATGTATCTCCCTGACGGCTGCTACGTCATCGACCCCCATCATCCCTATTGGGAGATATCCTTGGGTGTGCACAATATCTTCAAATTATTTCAGGTGGAATATGTCAGGCGCATGAATTATAATTATCTGCCTACAGCACATAAGCATGGTGTGCGCTTCCGCATCAGGTTTTCTTTCTAACATTAAGTATATGGCATTCTTCGTATTAGCAGATCCTCAGGATATCACCCGTGCAGGGTTGATGCTTCTCTGTGAGAAACAGGCTGTTGACTATCATCAAGCAGCAGATAAGACAGAACTCATCGAACAGTTGAAGGCTCATGGCGATGCTGTGGTGATACTCGATTATACGCTCTTTGATATCAATGATATAGATGAACTGGAAATCCTGCACGAGCGTTTTCCGTTAGTGCATTGGATCTTGTTCAGTTTTGATCTTTCTACCGATTTCGTACGCCGTGCCATTGCCGTGAGTTCGCAGTTCAGCGTGCTGCTAAAAGATTCCTCTTTAGCAGAGATCCGTGAGTGCATCCAGTATGCGCTCCGTCGCCAGCGCTATATCTGTCAGCGCATGGCAGAGATCCTGCTGGCTCCTCCTGTGCAGTCTGCCGATGAGATGCGACTGACGAAGACCGAGACGGAGATCCTGAAGGATATCGCCCTGGGAATGACCACCAAGGAGATTGCCGATAAGCGCTTCTCCAGTTTCCACACGGTGAATACCCATCGCAAGAATATCTTCCGTAAGATAGGCGTGAACAATGTGCACGAGGCCACGAAATACGCCCTGCGGGCAGGACTGGTGGATTCCGCTGAGTACTATATTTGATACAATAATTACTTTTTTCATATAAAATATTTGTCAGTTTCATGTTTTTTGCCTAAATTTGTGGCGAAATAGAACCTAAAGCATTTTTATGAAGAAATATCTGATATCGTTACTGGTAGGATGTTGCCTCGCTGCAAGTGCAGGTAACACGTTGATACCTGATATGAAGTTCCGTCGCCTGGATACGCGCGATGGCCTGTCAAACTCCACGATTAACTATCTGTTCCAAGACTCCAAGGGTTATGTCTGGATAGGCACTTCCTATGGTCTGAACCG
>JAFYPG010000100.1 GCA_017547605.1 Prevotella sp. | reverse complement strand
ACTGATCGTGAGGGACAGATCGCAGGTATTCCCCGTGGTGGTAAGGTAAACATCCGCGTGAAGGCCATGAACGACGGCAACTCGCAACTGCTGCAGTGGATGCTGGCTCCGAACGACCCAAGGGACTTTACCGTGACGTTCTTCAACACGGTTGACGGTTCGACGATGAAGGAGTTGAAGGGCACGGGCTGCTACTGTGTGAACTACAAGGAGAAGTGGGAAGACGGTGAGGAGCACTTCGAGGAGATGGAGATCGTCTGCCAGAAACTCGAGAACGGTCCCGTCAGCTTCGAGAATCCCTGGAAATAAACGAGTAAGCGAAGGCAGAGCGATGCTTGCATCGGCTCTGCTGAGCGCGAGTTTATTCGACGCGTAGCGTCAAGTAAGCGATTAAACGAGTGAAAAGCCCCGCCAACTGGCGGGGTTTTTGCTATTTTTATTTCTTGCTGCGGTAGAATTTCTCGAGCGTACGGTAGGCGTTCTCCTTTTCTGGGGAAGCGACTTCCTTCGACTCGACATCGATCTTCATGACAGGTGCGGCATCAAGGTTTTCCTTGGTGATGGCAGTCCACTGGGGAAGACCCTCACCGTTAGGATTGCCCGTCTTGCAGAAGTTGGCATAGTAGGAGAGGAAGAGTTTAGAGATGGTGTAGTCCTCCTCCTGCCAATCGTAGTACTCGTTGGTGTCGAGAGTACCCATAGCATACTCGATATCGGCAGAATGGACGGCACCAGGAGCGATGGCTGGCTGCTGGGCTTCGGCCTTCTTCTCTTCTGCGGTCTTCTCACGGACGCCACCAGCCAGGGCACCAACCTTGTCGCCCATCTTAGCAGACACCTGAGGACGCGGGTGCATGTAGTGATAGCGATAGACGGGCTGGGAAGAGGTCTTCGCATGGTAGTCGCAAACCTTCCACGTGGGGAAGCCGGTGAAGAGATCGGAGGCGAGGTCAAGGCCCTTCTGGCTCAGGACATCCTCGTCAGTCGTGATGCCGTAGGCAGCGAAGATCTCATCGGTCATGTCGCCAAACTGCGCCTTCATGGCGTTCTTGTAGTTCTGGAGGGTAGGAGCCTGACCCTGAAGCACCTGCGAGGGATGTCCCTCTAATGAGTTCCAGCCTGCGAGCAGCGGTACCTGAGCCTGTTGGCCTTTCTCAAATACGGCATCAGCGCTCTCTGTCATAAAGTGGCCGTCGAGTACCACACTGGCCATACCCTTGGGAGGCAGGATCTTCTGGAGTGAGTCGGCGTTCATGGCCATCGCATCAGCCAGACTGGCAATGCCTGCCTCCTTGAGAAGGGCTGCGCCTGCTGCATCGGCATCGGCCTGTGAAGTGGCCTTGTATGGCAACACCTCAGCACCAGAGGAGAGCAGGGCACCAGCAATGAGGTTCTTGGAGAGGGGCGAGCACATGAGGAGGGAGACGGAGAAGGAACCTGCTGACTCTCCGACGATGTTGATACGGTTAGGATCGCCACCAAAGGCTGCGATATTGTCCTTCACCCACCGGATGGCTGCCACCTGATCGAGGAAACCGTAGTTGCCGCTGCCCTTATAGTCGGAAGCTGCCGTGAGTTCTGGATGGGCGAAGAAGCCGAACACGCCCTCACGATAGTTGGCCGTCACACCAATGACCCCCTCCTTGGCAATGGAGGAACCGTCGTAGCGGGGCTCACTGCCAGAGCCGGCCATCAGTCCGCCACCATTGAAATAGATCAGTACGGGCAGGGCGTCCGCCGTCGTTGAGGCTGTGGTCCAGATGTTGAGGTAGAGGCAGTCTTCACTGCGGCCTGGGCCACGGAAGTTCATGTCGCCGAAGACATTGGGCTGCATGGGGTCGTCGCCAAACTGCTTGGCCTCGCGCACGCCCTCCCATGCCTGGAGGGGCTGGGGGGCCTTCCAACGGAGATCGCCCACCGGGGCCTGTGCGAAGGGGACACCGAGGAATTTCTTGACACCGTCCTCTTCAAAGCCTTCGAGGATGCCATACTTGGTTTGTACCTGAAGAGTAACTTCTGTTGACTTCTGAGTGCAGGCACTCAGGATGGCGAGACCAGCAATGGCCAGCATCGCAAATGTTCTGAATTTTTTAGTCATAATTCTATAGATTGTGGTAAGTTCTCAATAAACGCCACAAAGATACAAATTATATATGAAAAGAGACATACAAATGATTGTTAATGTTATCTAAAAATACGCCTTTTTATTTGGATATATGAAGAATAATTGCTTAATTTGCATTTCATAATATATGAAACGTAAAATATGAAATTAGAGAACCCTTTCCCTGAATACGGTTATTTTGGGGCAGAATATTTCTGTGACCGTGAAAAAGAGACAAAAGAATTGATGGAGGCATTGCTAAATGGCAGTAATGTTACCTTGATGGCGCCACGTAGAATAGGAAAGACGGGTTTGATCTTTCACACATTTGAACGTATGAAGGAAAAGAACAAGAAAGTCCAGTGCTTTTATGTCGATATCTTTTCTACCAAAACATTCAATCAAATGGTTCAGGTTATTGCAAACGCCGTAATAGGAAAACTTGATTCGCCTTCACAATCGATCAAGAGGAAACTAAACAATTTTGTTACCTCATTGCGTCCGACGATGAGTCAGGATCCAATTACAGGGATGCCAACTTTTAGTTTTACTGTTGAACCAATAAATGCCCGCCAGACTCTTGAACAGGTCTTTGAATATATTAAGGAATCAGAGCAGCCTTGTTATTTGGCGATTGATGAGTTTCAGCAGGTAAGCCAATATAATGAGATTGGTGCAGATGCCTTTATCCGATCCATTATACAGTTCATTCCTAATCTGCATATTATCTTCTCTGGCAGTCAGCAGCATCTTCTTGCAGAGATGTTCATGTCACCCAAGCATCCATTTTTCAACAGTTCGCAACTCATGACAATCAAGGAAATAGATGTAGATAAATACACAGGATTTGCCAACGGTTTCTTTGCCAAACAAAATAGGATAGTTCCTAAGGAAGTGTTTACATATTTATATGATATGGTCGATGGACAGACATGGTATGTCCAAAAGATATTGAACCGACTATATCGCACTCCGAGGGCAAAACTTGATCAGACAGAAGTTCTTGTGGCAGTCAATAAGATTATTGCCGAACAGGAAATCAATTATCAAAGCAACTATAATTTGTTAACAGAAAATCAGGCTCGTCTTCTTACGGCGATAGCTTGCCAGGGGACAGTAAATGCTCCTACCGCTCTTGAGTTCATACACCGTTACCATTTGCCTGCTCCCAGTAGCATAAAGATGGCGATAAAATCTCTTATTGATAAGGAGTTCCTCTATCAGGATCCCATAAAGGGTTACCTTGTCTATGATCGTTTCTTTGGTATGTGGCTTAAAAGACTGGCAGGGTTATGTTAGAAAAGATGCTGAGGTTCACGGATGCCGGACTGTATGAACAGGACCAGTACATCGATTTCGAACCTGAGGAACATATTTATACTTACAAAGGTCAGACTCAACTGCTGCCCGTCAGTTCGCTGATCGCCTATTTCTTCGAGCCTTTCAATGCCGAAGCGGCTGCGCAGAGACAGTGGGAGCGCTATGGCATCCCCGTCGAGGAGTCGCTGACGAAATGGAAGCGGATAGGGTGTATGGCCTGTGAGGTAGGCACTTTCCTGCACGAGCAGACAGAGCACTATTTCCAGCAGGGTTTCTT
>JAFYPG010000099.1 GCA_017547605.1 Prevotella sp. | reverse complement strand
GTATGCCAACATGGGTGGTGGCTGCTCCAGTCATAACGTACAGGTGAACCGTCTGCCAGAGGTGATTCCGACCGCTCACGTGGTATCCGCCGAGGATCTGCCAGGCAATGGCGTTGATCCCTGGCATTTCTCTGCGCAGGGTTACCGCATCTTCGGACAGCGCTACGCCAAAGAGGCCCTGGCTCTGATGGGCATCGAGGCAGAGATCGACGAGCCTACGCCCCCGGCTACCGCCTTCGAACTTGACCAGCCGTTTGCCAGTCTCGACGAGATCGGCACGACGCCGTTCGTCATCTATAACGAGCAGACCAAGCGGGCTTTCTATGGCTCAACAGACCAGAACTTAGGTTATGACGTCCTCTCCGTGGCCCTTCAGGCGACGAACACCGTGATCGGTTTCCGCCTTGAACCCTGCGATGGCAACTACCTGTTGCGTGCCATCACGCCTGTTGGTGATGAGTATAGCATCTGGGGCAAACCAGGTTATCTGAACTCACAGCCTGATGACGGATGGTGTAGTTTTATCCTGGGATTAAACGACCAGTATGGCGAGGATTTTAAAAACGGTGCCTTATGGAATATTGAGTATGTCGATGGCAAGGGCTTCTCCCTGAAGAATATCGGAACGGGCAAGTATCTGCAAGATACCGCCCCTGCCAAGTACGACGATCCAGCGTACTTCAGTTTCTACAGTTATAAGCCTGCCTCGTCAGGGATCTCCGACGTCAAAGCTCTGCGGGTGGCCGATCCTCATATCTACACCCTCGACGGCCGTCGCGTTGATCCTCGTAACCTCCGTCCAGGCATCTATATCCAGAACGGCAAAAAGATAGTTAAGCATTAATATTATAGGGTAATGAAGAAAGTATTATTTTCAACGATGATGCTGTGTATGGCTTCTTTTGCCATGGCACAGCCGGCAGGAGGCTTCGGGGGATTCCAGATGCCTGAAGTGAAGTTAGAGACCTCCCAGCAGTGGAAGGACGTGAACTATGCAGGCGACGACCAGGCCTACCATACCTGTGACATCTACCTGCCGAAGCAGGAAAAGGAAGCTTATCCCGTGGTGATCCATATCTATGGCAGTGCGTGGTTCTCGAACAGCAGCAAGGGTATGGCCGACCTCGGCACTATCGTGAAGGCCCTGCTCGAGGCTGGCTATGCCGTGGTATGTCCGAACCACCGTTCGAGCATGGACGCCAAGTGGCCCGCCCAGATCCATGACATCAAGGCTGTGATCCGTTTCGTGCGCGGTGAGGCCAAGACGTATAAGTTCGATACCTCGTTTATCGCTACCAGCGGCTTCTCTTCTGGTGGTCACCTCTCCTCGACGGCCGCCACGACCAGCGGTACCAAGCAGACCAAGGTCGGTACGGTGGATATCGACCTGGAAGGCAGTGTGGGCAACTATCTGAACGAGAGCAGCGCCGTGAATGCCGCTTGTGACTGGTCGGGGCCTATCGACCTGACGAACATGGACTGTGGCGAGTCGATGAAGATGGGTGAGAACAGTCCTGAGGACGTGCTGCTCAACTCGAAGCTCGCCAAGGAGCCCGACAAATACCTGAGTCTCAGTGCTACCACCTATGTGGATAAGAACGACCCGCCAGTGATCATCTTCCATGGCGAGAAGGACAATGTGGTGCCCTGCTGTCAGGGTAAGGAGTTCTTCGAGACACTGAAGGCTGCTGGTGTGAAGACCGAGGCAACCTTTGTGCCTGAGGGCGGTCACGGCATGGGTATGTATGCCGAGGAGAACCTGCAGAAGATGGTCAATTTCCTGAATGCCGTGAGAGCACAGGAGGGCTCTGACGTCCCTTTCGTCTATAGTCAGGAGGATACCGGGGCAGGTCTGGCCCTGCCCGAGATGCCGGCAGCCAGCGAACTGCCTGTCATCAAGGATCTTCCTGATCCGCTGAAGGGCGTGAATGACTTCAGCGACTGGCAGCAGAGGCGCCATGAGATCGGTGCCCTGATCCAGCATTATGGCATCGGAGAGAAACCTGCCGTCAAGAAGGAACAGGTGAAGGCCCGCATGGAGGGTGATACGCTGATCGTGGATGTGACGGTCGGTGATGAGACACTGACGCTGCGCTCAGAGATCCGTTATCCCAAGACGGGTGAGGCCCCCTACGCCCTGATGATCGGCAGTAGCGGTATCGCCCTGCCCAAGCAGATCTTCGAGGACCGTCCCATCGCCACGATGGTGTTCCGCGAGAAGCAGGTGAACGACTACGGCCAGTGGGGACCCCATCACGAGCGTGGTGAGCACAACTTCGACCGTCTCTACCCCCAGCTGAAGGACAATGGTGCCTACAGCGAGTGGGCGTGGGGCTTCAGCCGTCTGATCGACGGTCTGCAGCAGTTAGGTCCTGAGGTGACGAAGATCGACCTGAAGCATATCGGTGTGACGGGTTGTTCGTATGCGGGTAAGATGGCTCTCTACTGTGGGGCCTTCGACGAGCGTGTGGCCCTGACCATTGCCCAGGAACCTGGTGGCGGTGGTGCGGCTGCCTGGCGCATCTCGCATCCGCAGGACAGTGTGGAGAATCTCGACAAGACCGACTATCACTGGTTCCTGGAGAGTCAGTTGACCAATTTCGGCGGTGACAAGGTGTATAAGTTGCCCTACGACCAGCACGAACTCTGTGCGATGGTGTGTCCGAGGGCTTTGCTCCTGTTGGGCAATCCTGATTATAAGTGGTTGGCTGATGAGGCCATGCTGGTGTCTGCCCAGGCCGCCAAGAAGGTGTGGGAGCGTTTCGGCATCGCCGACCGTATGGACTGGAGCATCGTGGCCAATCACCCCCATTGTCAGTTGCCTGAGAGTCAGTGGCCCATCGTGGAGTTGTATATCGACCGCTTCCTATTATCCAAACAAGAATAAGTGTTGTATATGAAAAGATATCTCTTGATGCTCGCACTGGTGTGCGTGTGTCGTTTTGCCTTTGCCCTTGACGAGATGCCCAAGCCCCTGCCCACGCTGCATGTCGAGGGGAAGTGGCTTGTGGATAAACACGGCAACCATGTCGTGCTCCACGGTGTGATGGACACGCCTAACATGTATTTCAACGATTGGCGATGGGGTAACCCCTGGGGGGCGTGGGGTGGTGATGTGGCCGACTACGACAGAGACGGTGCTCCTAAGTGCCTGGCTTACTTCGAGAAGATCTTCACGGGTCTGGAGAAGGCCAAGTGTAACGTGTTCCGCCTGCATCTGGATCCTGCCTGGACCAATGATCCCACCAAGGAGAGCGACGGTAAGGAGAGCGGTGAGGCCGATATCTCGCGTTTCAGTGATCGACGGCTGAAGATTTATATGGAGGAACTGTATCTGCCGCTGTGTGAGAAGGCAATGAACCACGGCATGTATGTGGTGGTGCGCCCACCGGGTGTCTGTCCTGGCAACCTCAGGGTGGGGGATTACTATAACGACTACCTGATGACCGTCTGGGACATCTTTTCACAGGATCCCTTCGTCCAGAAATACGCGGGTCAGATCAGCATAGAACTGGCTAACGAACCTGTGAATCTGCGTAATGCGGAGGGTAAAGAGGATGCTGCTGCGCTTCACGATTTCTTCCAGCCCATCGTCGATAAGATCCGCGCCAACGGGTTTACGGGTATCATCTGGGCTCCAGGCACTGGCTGGCAGTCGAATTACAAGGATTATAAGACCCATCCCATCGAGGGCGACAACATCGGCTATGCCGTCCACGACTACACGGGCTGGTATGGCTGCAGCGACGAGAGCGTGGATCGCGATAAGGATATCGAGAAAAGCCAAGAGAAAAAAATCAAGGAGTTCCATAATTCGGTACCTGTGGTGGATTTCGCCCCTGTCATTATCACGGAGGTAGATTGGAGTCCGAAGAAACCAGGTGCTGGCCACTATAACGAACACGGCGACTGGGTAGAACCCAACTATGGCACCTGGTCAACAGGATCTACTTCGAAGTGGGGTATGTGCTATAAGGCCATGCTCGACCATTTTGGGAATATCTCCATGACACTGTCGGGTACGGGTTGTTTGATCGATATCGATAAACTGTTGCAGAACAAGTCTGTTGTTCCTGCCTTCGACGGTGAGGAAGAAGCCTGTGGCAAGGCCTGCATGGACTGGTATGCCGAGTACTTCAACGTGGATTATCCTCATCCTGACGATGAGGGTACTGGCGTGAAGGCCATTGAGGGAACAGACGATGCCTTCGTGGATGTCTATTCCCTGAGTGGGGTGCTGCTGCGCAGGCAGGCGCCCCGCCGTCAAGCCTTGACGGACTTGCTGCCAGGCGTTTATCTGGTTGATGGAAAAAAGATGATTAAGAAGTAATGAACATATCAGGGGCCGTCGGTTTACGGCTCCTGATATGTTTTTGGTGATTCCTTTCCAAACAGATACTGCGGACGGTATCCACCCAGGTCGATGACCACTTTCTCGAAGACGATACCTGGATCCTGTGGATGGAGGGTGATCGTGTGGATGGTCTTGCTCGTGTCAACGGGGAGCTCGACCTCTTTTTCTACGATGCGCTTGGCGACGGTGGGGTAGTAGATGGAATAGATATTCTCAGGCTTTTCGTTGAGGTTGCTGTTGAAATTCACACTGACAGGTTCTTGGCCGTCGATGGCCACGTCGTAGATGAGACCGCCCTTATCCAGGAAGTCGAGCGTGGATTTCGTAATCACATGCACTTTAATAGAAGTGAGAGGTGAGGGGTGAGAGGTGAGAGAATTCTCCTGACCCAGAGAGAAACGATAGGTCAGTGAAGCCCCGTCCGTAGGTTGTGTATAGGGCATGAGGGCGATACCGCTCCGTGTGCGGCCCATATAGGGGATGACTGTCCAACTGGCATTCGCAGCATCCGTACGGCTATAGGCATGTTCGGCTTCGATGCTGATGTAGCCGTCGCGGGGACTGAACACGGGTCCGCTGGCAGGTACAGGCACCTCGACGAGGTCAGGACATACGTCGCGCGGGTAGTTGTCGTTCCAGATCTTGTAACTGATATGTTTCTGAATCATCATACCATCCCACTTGCCGCCGGCTATCTCCTTGTTATATTGCAGACAGAGCAGGGAATCGCGCTTAAAGGCCTGACGGCAGCGCTCTGCCCAGCAGTTGGCGTCGGGGTCGCCCTGTGCGGCCAGTTCATGGTTCATCGCTTGGGCATAGTACATCTCATAGATATTACCCATGGCCTGGATGGGGAAGAGGATGATCTGACGGTAGGCGTCGCGCTGTTCCGGCTTTAGCGTGATAAACTGTCGGAGGGCACGGGCTTCCAGGGCCTGATACTCGCTGACCACCCGGGCGAACTCCTCGGTGGTATAGGTGGTGGCATCGAGCATCTCGGACGTGATACGGCCATTGTATTTGCTGACTAAGTTCAGCAAACTGGCAGCCTC
>JAFYPG010000098.1 GCA_017547605.1 Prevotella sp. | reverse complement strand
GTAAACTGTCAATTTTGACGTCCAGGCTTAAAAACGACCTTTTGGGGTAGCTTTGGCCACCTGAAGCGTCTAAATCAAATTAAACTTTATTATTTTTTAATACCGATGGTCATCGGTAACATATTCTCATAATCGGTTCTTCCCTGCATGATTGCCTTGAAGAATTCCTTAAAATACTCCAGTGTGGACACGCCACACATCTTGCAAGTTTCGATAAATGTGTGGTAGATGACCGACACTTTAGCACCTGCATGGCTGCCAAAAGTCAGCGAGTTTTTGCGCTCTACTGTCATAGGGCGAAGCGTGCGTTCTGCAAGTGAGTTGTCGATACAATACCGGCCATCTTTCAGGTACAGGATGAGCTGATCCCAGAAACTCTTCAGATAGTTAAGAGCCTTCTGCATCAGGTCTCCTCTCATACCATTTCCGTCAGCTAAAAGTTTATCTAACCGCTGCCGTATCTGGCTGATGATTTTACTGGTCTTTTCTCCCTGTCGTTCCTGCAGTATCTGTTCAGGAGTAAGATGTCTTAACCGGTACTGTTCTTCCAGATCATACAGCCGTCCGATATTCCTGATAAAGTACTCGGCTTCTTCATCCTTTCCCTGTTCAAGAGCATATTTAAACTTTGCCCTTGCATGGGCCAGGCAGCACAGGTGGTCCACATCTACCAATTCTTTATCCAGATACATATAGACGTTGAATCCGTCCGACTGAAGAGCATCAATCTCGGTCTTGTCAAGGAAATCACGAAGCACCTGACGACCACGGCTTCCGTCATCGTAAAAGTAAACTGCAATCTTGGCTTCCTTGTTCACCATACACCAGATGTATTTCTTTCCGTACTTACCTGCCACCTTCACTCTGCACCAGGTCTCGTCACAGTTAACAACAGCACCTTTGGCCAGGAGCTTTTCCTTCAGGATTGGAAGTACCTTGTTCAGATACTCAGAGCCTTTGACAAACCAGTTATATACAGTATTGCGGCTGACATTCATCTTGTTGTTGAGCAGGCGTACCATCTCACGGTAAACCGGGGTGTTCATGTGGTACTTGTTGAATACAAGATTGGCAAGCAGTGAGCATGAGGCATGGGTGCCAGGGATGCGGTCTATCTCTGCTGATTCCTCTGCCTTTGGGAAGTAACCCTTACGCATCACGCCATCCTTATCCTTGTAAATAATCATCTCGTAATCGTGCTGTACGATATATGACACTTGCTCGTATGTTGACTCAAATACACTCTTGATAACACTTGATCCTTCGGGAAGGAGATTAACATCCGACTCGTGTACAATGCGGTTATCTGCATTCAACGTCTGATACTTCAGGCCCTTGCGGTTTTCGTAGCTCTTCTGTGTCTGCTCTGCTGGCTCTGGGTCTGCGTCTACAGATGCTGTGTCTGATTGCGATGCAAAGCTAATAGCTGTACCATTTGTACCATCAAAGTCGTCCTTATCTTTCTCTCTATCCTGTACAGGCGTATTCTTCTTGATACCCTTCTGACTCTTGGAGCCAAAGCGGACTTTGTTGCCTACGGATATCTGTGAGAGCAGGTCGTTTACCTTCTGCTGAAGAGTTTTGTTCTGAGTGGTAAGGTCGGCCACCTGACTGGTCAGGTTATCGATAGACTTCAGCAGGTTTGTCTGGGTCTTCACATCCTGCTTATGGGTATCCCTCAGCTCCTTCACCATATCCTTCAGTTCCTGGTTCTCCTGAGCTCGTTCATCCTCGCGTTTAACAAGGAAGTGTATCATTGATATCAGCTGGTCTTTTTCCATAGAAGCGTATGGATCTTCCGCAGAGATCGGCTCGGTTTCCATCCCCTGCAGACGTTGCATCATCAGCACTCGCTTCAACAATTCGTCCTTCTCCATACCTTCTAATTATGCTACAAAGGTACGAAAAATTTCTGATATATGCAAGCTTTTTAATCATTTAATTTGCTGATTATCAACGTTTTACACAAAGTTTAACACTTTGTTTTCGGGAGGTTTTATTTAATTATAAGTTGCTTGATAACAGGCGATTCCAGCACTGCCACCAGGTCCTTCCAGTCGATGGAATAGACCGGTTTTTCCTCAACAAACTTCAGTTTCATAAACGTATATCCGTTGGCGAAAGTCTTCTGATGCACATAGTAGGCATTCTCCTCAAAATTCACCATCTTCACCGTCCGCTGGTTCTTCGACATGAAGATAAACACGTCACCATTGTCTGTGTTGAGATGATGCTTGTGTTTAACGATCTCAAGCAATCTGTGAGCGCCACAGCGCATGTCATTAATATCGGGTACGAAATAGAATTTCTTAAGTCCGGAGATGGTCAGCATACCACCTCCAATCTCTCAATCAGATGCTTGAGCTCAGTGAAACTGATACCTGTCTTGGCGATTCGCATTCCATCGGGGAATTTGATGCTGATGGAAATCTTCTTGTTGATGTTTGCCACCCGGTCAGTGGGATACTTGAAGGGATGCCTGACAGGGTCGTGCACCTTACTTTCCTCGCTCACCTTTTCCGCTTCAGCCTGGATCTCCGCCTCTTCCTAAGCAGGCATCCCAGTCACTGTTATCGGATAAACCTTCTTATGCGTCTTCCTGTACCATTTGTCGAAAGTCGGGAAGTCAACTCCGTGCTTTGTGCAGAATTCCTCTATCGAGATATTCTTCGGAAGGCCCTCGGCCTGGTACAAAAACCAAAGGCTCTCAAAATCTTTACTGCTGTATACCATAGCTCTCATTCTTTGAACGAGCGCAAAGGTATCATTTTCCCATTTCATGCACAATACGTCAAAATTGACAGCTTACATTTAACTAATATGGATCATTTATGTTTTCAAATTGAATCCTTGAATCCATGAATCCTGAATCCAAAACAGACGTAAAGAAGAATCCCGCCAGTCGGCGGGATTCTTCTATTATTTTCCTTTAATGGTGTAGTCGAGGGCGGCACCGATGGCGGTGCAGTACTCGGAATGCTTGGGAATGTGGAAGCGGATGTTGTAGAGTTTCTCTAAGGCGGGGAACACTTCCTTGCACTGGGGGAGTTTCGACAACTTGCCGATGAGCACGAAGTCGCGGATGTCGCTGCCTAAGGAGGCGAGCCAGGCGGCTGAGCCTATCGACTGGAGCACCATCTTGATGAGGCCGGCAGCGATGTCCTCCTTCGTGGCATTGGTCTGGGCATTGGCGAAGTTGGAAGCCGTGGTGTCCATGGGCAGTCCGGGCAGCGGCTGGGTGGTGATGTCGCCGATGGTAAGGTCGATGTTACGGATATTGCCCAGTTTGGCCAGTTCGGCCACTTGCTTGATGTCGCCCGTGTTGAGCATGATGCGCGCTAAGCCTTTCAGCGTACCGCCTCCGACGCCGATACCGCCGATATGGCGCATGTCGTCGCCGTCGCACTTCACGAACGAGGTACCTGTTCCCATCGAGACGACGATCGTATGGTCGAGCTTCGACTCAAAACGGGCTCCGAGACCGTCGGCCACGAACTCCTCGGACTTCGCCGTGGGCAGACCGTAGATGGGCGTGTCGATATAGGCAGCACCTACGCCCGTGAGCATCACCTGCTCAACATCCTTCAGGTCGATGTCGTTGTCGTGCAGGTACTTGCCGAAGGCACCGTAAAGCGAGGTGATGGGATCGGCAGCCGTAATACTGATCGGTGCTGAGATCTTACCGTTCTTGATTCCAACAATCTTGGTGGTGGAGATACCCACGTCAATACCAATAACTATTCCCATGACTTTTAGTTTGTTTAGGTTATAAAAAGAAACCCGGCCGCCATCACGCGAAACCGGGCTAATGAAAGGAGGAGTGGTACCTCCAGGAATCGAACCGGGGACACACGGATTTTCAGTCCGATGCTCTACCAACTGAGCTAAGGCACCATGCGGTTTCTACAATCCTTTCGTTTTGCGGGTGCAAAGGTACGAACATTTTTTGAACCTACCAAATATTTTAGGAACTTTTTTCAAAAATTCTCTTACCTCTTACCTCTCACCTCTCACCTCTGCAAAGGATTCCAGCCTTGCGCTTTGAGTTCAAACTCCTGATTGTCACGGGTTACGAGCACCTTGCCGAATTTCTCGTCGGTGATGTGGCCGATGAGTTTGACACCCTCGATCTGCTCAATCTTCTCGTGGTCGCCGATGGGAACGGTGAAGAGCAGTTCGTAGTCCTCGCCACCGTTGAGGGCGCAGGTGGTGACGTTCATATTCATCTCCTCGGCCATGACGGCAGTCTGGTAGTCGATGGGGATGTTCTTCTCATAGATGCGACAGCCGACGCCCGACTGTTTGCAGATATGCATGAGTTCGGAGGAGAGACCGTCGCTGATGTCCATCATGGCGGTGGGACGGATGCCTGCCTCGCGGAGTTTCTGGATGATATCGCCACGGGCCTCGGTCTGGAGTTGGCGCTGCAGGAGGTATTCCTTGCCGCTGAAGTCGGGCTGGAAATGGGCGAGTTCCTCCAGGGCACGCTTGTCGCCCTTCTTCTTGGCCTCCTCCACCTGCTGGTAATACACGCTCTTCTCGCGCTCGAGCAACTGGAGTCCCATATAGGCGGCTCCGAGGTCACCACTGACGCAGACGAGATCGGTGTTCTTCGCACCGTTGCGATAGACGAT
>JAFYPG010000097.1 GCA_017547605.1 Prevotella sp. | reverse complement strand
TGAACGTATAGATACCTTTGGTGTTGTCCGTCAGGAACTTGGAACGGAAGAACGTGACACCCAATCCCTCGTTCCTCAATACGTTCATCTCGCGTTTGATGATATCAAGGTTCCAGTTCTTTTCCTGGGGGTGAAGCATATAGATGGCCAGTCCGGGAGCCACCTGTCGGCCGTAGGCGTGCTCCTTCCAGTCGGCGACGAAGGGATAGAAATTGTTGCCCTGGAAGTACATCATCGGGAAGAGCACGTCCATGATACCCTCGCGGAGCCAACCCTGGGCATCCTGGCATACGGCCGTATAGGCGTTCCACCCGCCACTGCGGTAACGGGCGAGGTCGTCGAACTTACCCACGGGTGAACACGACATCTTCACCCAGGGCTTTTCTGACTTGACGGCCCTGTTGATCTTGCGGACGATATCCGTGATATACCGTCGTCCCTGTTCACGACTGACCTTCATTTTCCAGGTCTCGGGATAGCGGATGTAGTCAAGGTGGATGCCGTCGATGTCGTAGCGTCGCGTTACCTCCCGGCAGAACTGTGCCAGATAGTCGCCCGTCTGACTCATCTCAGGATCCATATAGCCCTCGTCGCCGATCTTCCTGATCAGGTTCGGGTAGCGTGCCCGTATCTTCTTGCAACCGTCGCTCGTCCATTTCCCGACGGGAATCGTCACGATCCAGGCGTGACACTCCATGCCGCGCCTATGGCACTCGTCGATGCAGAACTGGAGGGCGTCGTAGCCAGGCGACTGTCCGGCATTGCCCGTCATACAGATGTCCCAGGGTTCCATCATGGACGGGAAGATGGTACTGGCGCGTACACGTGTCTGTACGAGAACGGTGTTGATATTGGCCTTCTGCAACTGGTCCAGTATGTTTGTGAGCTCCTGTTGCTGCCGATAGGCGGAGTAGGAGTGGGGCCAGTCGAGACCTTTGATAGTGGTGAGCCAGACGGCTCGGATTTCGTGTTTCGGTGTCTGTGCGACTGCGTTCTGCACGAGCAGGAACAGGCATATCGTGCGTATGATCGTCTTCAAAATGTTGCAATATTTAAAAAATTGGTGCAAAGTTAGCAGTTTTTTTTTATTTCTCAAATTAATTCACTACTTTTGCAAGCAAATTATTCTAAAAAATGTATTAAGAGATGATTTCTTTTACTTTAAGTTTGATTGCGCTCGTTCTGGGTTATCTGCTGTATGGCCGCTTTGTGGAGCAAGTCTTTGGGCCTGACGACCGTGTGACGCCTGCCGTGGCTAAGGCCGACGGTCTCGACTACATCGTGCTTCCGAATTGGAAGATTTTCATGATCCAGTTCCTGAACATTGCCGGTACGGGTCCTATCTTCGGTGCCATCATGGGTGCGAAGTTCGGTCCGGTGGCTTATCTGTGGATCGTCTTTGGCTGTATCTTTGCCGGAGCCGTGCACGACTATCTATCTGGGATGCTCTCCATGCGCCATGGTGGCGCTGGCCTGCCGGAGATGATTGGCCACTACCTGGGTAAAACGACGAAGAGTGTGATGCTGGTGTTCACGGTATTGCTATTGATCATGGTGGGAACGGTGTTTGTCTATTCGCCCGCAGAGATCCTGCATTCCATGGGTGGTGAGACGATCATGTGGGTGGCTATCATCTTCTGCTATTATATTATCGCCACGATGTTGCCCATCGACAAGATCATCGGTAAGGTATATCCCCTCTTTGCCTTCTCGCTGTTGTTCATGGCGGCAGCGCTGATGGTGTGGCTCTTCCTGCACTGGCCGACGGTGCCCGAGTTGTGGACGAACTTCTATAACATGGGTGCTGCTACTGAGCCTGACACTTGGAAGGATGCTATCTTCCCGGCACTCTTCATCACCATTGCCTGTGGTGCCATCTCTGGCTTCCACGGCACGCAGAGTCCGCTGATGTCCCGTTGCGTGAAGAGCGAGAAGACAGGACGTCCTATTTTCTACGGTGCGATGATTACCGAGGGAATCGTGGCTTTGATCTGGGCAACGGTGGCATCATGGTTCTTCTATGGAGAGCCTGCTCCTGGCTACGAACTCATCCAGAACGCCACTGCCGGCTTCCATACGTCGGCACCTGCCGTGGTCAATCTGGTGTGTAACGACTGGTTAGGTGTGGCTGGTGCCATCCTGGCCATGCTGGGTGTGGTGGCCGCTCCGATCACGTCGGGTGATACGGCCTTCCGTTCTGGTCGTCTGATCGTGGCCGAGTGGCTGAAACTCGACCAGCGTCCTATCCCGAAGCGCCTGTATATCTGTGTGCCGATGTTCGCCTGCAGTATCGCGATGCTCGTCTGGCAGATTGAGAATCCCGACGGGTTCAATACCATCTGGCAGTACTTTGGCTGGAGTAATCAGGCCCTCTCGGTGTTCACGCTCTGGACACTCACCGTCTATCTCGTGCGCCGAAAGAAGATATTCTGGATCACGCTCATCCCGGCGCTCTTTATGACAACGGTGTGCTCCACCTACTTCTTCGTATCCAAGCAGATGCTGAATCTCGGAGATGCAGGCTATCCCTTCGGCATGGTCTGTCTGGTGATCGCCATTGTGTGGTTCTGCCTTTGGTATAGAAAAGAAACAAATAAGAATAACAATTAAACAGATAAAATAATATGAAAAAGTTAATGATGTCAATGGTCGCCCTGATGATGGCGATGAGTGTGAATGCCCAGTACCTGAACGATTCCAAGACCCCGTTTGAGGAGGGCAAGTTCTATGTCAATGCCGCCTGGTCGGGTTCGACGCTTAGCTATAGCAAGTCAACCGATTTCGTGTTTGGCATCGGTGCCAAGGCCGGTTATTTCATCATCGACAATCTGATGGGAGTTGCTATCGCGGATTTCAATTCCTCTGGCAATTTCGACTACATGAAGACCCAACTTGGCGTTGGTGCCCGCTGGTATTTTGATACCGTCGGAATCTACGTTGGTGGCATTGCCAAATACGTTTATACGAGAGAGAAGAATGACGTGGCTATAGTGACGGCTGACCAGACTGCTGTTTTTTATGAGGGACACCCGAGTTTCAGCGATTTCCGTCCTGAGATAAATGCGGGCTACACCTTCTTCCTGAACCGCAATGTTACCATCGAACCCGAGGTCTATTAT
>JAFYPG010000096.1 GCA_017547605.1 Prevotella sp. | reverse complement strand
TCTCCTTCAGGTCGTTGGGTACGGCGATCACGAAGTAGCCGTCGCGGGGGATGGCGTTGTGCAGCTTACCGCTGTGGAACTGGGCCAGTTGTACGCCCTCGTAGCGTTTCATCGTCTGGAAGATGAAGCGGGCGAGGAGTTTGATGGCATTGGCGCGCTTCTTGTTGATGTCGTCGCCAGAGTGTCCGCCAACGAGTCCTTTCAGCGAGCCTTTCAGGAAGAAACTGCCCTTTGGGGCCTCCTGACGGCTGAAGGTAAACTTGGCCTGGGTATTACGACCTCCAGCGCAAGAGACGAATATCTCACCCTCGTCCTCAGAGTCGAGGTTGATAAGATAGTCGCCTGTCATGAAACCAGCCTTCATGCCCTCGGCACCAGACAGGCCCGTCTCTTCGTCGCGAGTGAAGACACACTCGATGGGACCGTGCTCGATATCGTTGGAACCCAGGATAGCCAGTTCGATGGCACAGCCGATACCATCGTCGGCCCCCAGCGTCGTACCCTCGGCAGTCAGCCACTCACCATCGACGTAGGTCTTGATGGCATCCTTATCGAAGTCGAACTCCCCATCGACGAGTTTGTCGCACACCATATCCATGTGGCTCTGAAGGATCACGGTCTTGCGGTTCTCCATGCCTTTCGTGGCTGGTTTGCGGATGATCACGTTGCCCGTCTCGTCCACTTTCGTCTCAAGTCCGTGGCTCTTGCCCCAGTTCTTTAAGTACTCGATCATCTTCTCCTCGCGCTTCGAAGGGCGGGGAATTTCGTTAATCTTCGCAAATTCGGCGAAGACAACGGCAGGTTTTAAATCACTTTTATTCATTATTAATGTATTTTTTAATGTATAATCTTTAATGTTTAAGCTTTTATTCGTACCTTTGCAGTCGAATTTATGCGCAAAATTACGAAAAATGATTGAAACTTTGCTCATCAGCGCGTTAATAATTGCTATAGGAATGGCTTTTTTCTGCGTGAAACTGTTTTTCAGGAAGGACGGGAAGTTCTCTTCGCAGCATATCCACGATTCTGAGGCCATGAAAGCGCGTGGTATCCATTGTGTGATGGATCAGGATCGAGAGATGCGTACACCGAGCAAGTATGCTGTCAGTGAACATTAAATATTAAAGATTAAACATTAAACATTAGAATATTAAAATGAAAAAGTACATTTTCTCTGCACTTGCCATCGCAGCCATGATGGTTTCGTGCAACAATGCAAATTCCAAGATGGACGAGCAGCCCGTCGCTGCCGATTCTGCTTCTGGTATGAAGATCGCTTACGTTGAGGTGGATTCACTGATGACCCAGTACGACTTCGCCAAGGATTACAGTGTGACCCTTCAGAAGAAGTCGAACAATGCCCGCAACACGTTGACACAGAAAGGCAATGCCCTGCAGGCTGCCGTGAACAATTTCCAGCAGAAGTTGAACAATAACGGTTTTACGAGTCGTGAGCAGGCTGCCAGTCAGCAGGCCGCCATCGAGCGTCAGCAGCGTGATCTTCAGGAACTCCAGGCTCGTCTGGAGAATGAGCTTGCCAATGAAACGGCCAAGTTCAATGAGGCTCTCCGTGACTCCCTTCAGAATTTCCTCAAGGCCTATAACAAGGATAAGCAGTATGATCTGATTCTTTCCAAGGCTGGCGATAATATTCTTATGGCCAATAAGAAGTACGACATCACCAATGATGTTATCAATGGTCTGAATAAGCATTATAAGCCGGTTAAGAAAGATGATGCTGCCTCGAAAAAGGAAGAGAAGAAATAAATCCTGAGATTCATGGAAACAACAATCCCCAGCCGCGGCTGGGGATTGTTGCTTTTATGATGTCCTTCGGATGACCAGCATGGTCATGTCTCTGCTCTGGGGCGTACTCTCCACGAACTTGTCGATGGCCTTCTGTATGTTTTCGACGAAGGGCTTGGGAGACGGATCCAACTTCATGGCCTGAAGGGCGGCACCGTGAACCATCTTCTCGCCATATTGTCTTCTCTTGGAGTTCCTTGCAAGTGCCAAACCGCTGGTATAGAGGTAGAGCATCGTTCCCTTTTCGATGGTAATTTCCTGAGCCGTGAAGTCCCAGTTCGGTCTTGTGCCTATGGGCACATTTTCATCGACTGGCAATTGGTTTACCTCATCGGTCAGTAGGAGTGGGGCCGTATGTTCTGCATTGCAGTAGGTCAGCAGCCAGGTATCCAGGTCGAGCACACCGACAAAGAGCGACACACCTCTCTGTTTCTCGCCGCTCATGGTAAGGGCGTTGTTGATGAAGTTCACAATCACTTCAGGTCTGTCCTCATGATAAGAGATATTCCTGAAGAGAGCCCAGGCCATTCCGGCCAGCACAGCCGACTGTGCTTCCTTGTCAATGGGGTTCCCGATACAGAAGAACAGTTTTCCGTCGCGGATCAGACAGTCGTAGAGGTCACCGCAAGCACCGTTGCCAGGTATAAGACTGGCATAGAGTCCGAGTCCTCGGTACTTAGGCAGTTCCATGGGTATCATCCTCTGTTGGATGCTTTCTGTGATACGGTGCTCCGTAGCAGCCCGTTCCTTCTCTGTCGTCTCCTGTTCAAGGATGTCGTAGTCTTCCGACAGACTCTGGTAGGCTTCCTTCATCTTCTGGTTGGAATAGCGGCGGATGATGAGATAGGCGATGAACCCCAGAATCACCAGACCCAAGATACCTAACAGCCCGTAGGTTTTCATTCGTTCATCCTTCGCTTTTTGTTCCGTCATCTGCTCTACCTTCTGTACGATAGTGGCCTGTTCCTCTGCATCAGTGGCTTTGGCCTGTTTGAAGGCTTTTTCGAGGGCGTTGCTAATCTGGAGACTGACGGCTATAGCTGAATCCCTGCGGCCGGCAAGTAGGTTGGCCTGATATTTTTTCAGTACGAGATCCTTGATGTCGTCCATGGAGTAGGAACCCTTGCGCTGGCCCAGTATGGCGTCCAAACTGCGGTAGTTGTCTGCAGCCTCTTCCCAGCGGTTGGCAGCAACGAGATAGTCGTTAGCGTTGATGCGTCCTTCTGGGGTTTGGCTATAATCCGTGTTCAGGTAATTCTCATAAACATTGGCTGCCTCCGTCTTCCGATCAAGACCTTCCAGTGCGATGGCCTTGTAGATTGCGAAGCGTGCTACCTGTTTGTCCACATAGTCACCGTCAGTACTGGGTCTCTGTTCATATTCTCCCAGCAGTTCTCCAAAGTGACCGATCCAGTTAAGTGCAGCCATATAGTTCTTTGTCTGGTTACAGGCGTAGGCAATGTTGACTAATCCTGCGATGGCATTCTTGTAGGCTTCGTCGGTATGATCATTCTCAATATTGTTCAGGTGAATCTTATAGGCACGCTCGAAGCCGTCGAACGTTGATTCGCCAGAATAACCAAGACCTGCCTGACAACAGCCGATGTAGATGAGTAGGTTCACATAATCACTGATACTGTCGCATTCTAACTGTTCCAGCCGTTGTGATGCGGGGATAGCGATTTTCAGGGCATTCTCATAATCCCCCCTCACACTGAGTAGATTAGTGAGACGGCTGGCACTCTTGGCATAAAAATCCACATTCTCCTCACTGGTGGATTTAGCGGCAGCATCCATGGATGCTTTCCAATAGAACTCGGCCATACGCAGTTTTTTCATCCTGTCACTGGCATATCCGAGCCAATAGTATGCTTTTGCGGGCGTGATGATACCTGTACGTTCCAAACTATCAGCCAGTTGCAATATCTGGTTATAGTCTTTTTTCTTGTAGGCAGTTTCGATGAGACTGTCTGCTTTCTTGCTAAGTTCCTGTTTGTCCTCTTCACTACAGGCTGTCAAAAGCAGGATTGTTATTAAGACAATCCCCCATTGTCTAAACTGTTTCATATTGTTTTAAACTTAATAGTGTTTATAATTTGGTGCAAATATACAAATTATTTTTATAAAACGAATTATTTGTGGTAAAAAGTTTATGTATTGATTATTGGGTACTAAAAAAGGAGCATCCAAACGGGTGCTCCTTTTGCTATAAATAGGATGGGGGATTAATCCTCCCAATCGCTCTTACTCACTCCAATCTTCCTGAGACTTGCGGATGTAAGTCTTGTAGCGGATCTGGGCCATCTTCTGTGCCTCGGCGAAGAGCTCCTCGGCCTCGTTGGGATAAGCCTTCTTCACTGACAGGTAGCGGACCTCACCCATGAGGAAGTCGTGGAAGTTAGCCCAGTTCGGCTCCTTAGAGTCGAGGCTGAACGGATTCTTACCTTCCTCGATGAGGGCGGGATTGAAGCGCCACAGGTGCCAGTAGCCGCACTCCACAGCCTTCTTCTCCTCAGCCTGGCTCTTACCCATACCGCCCTTGGCCTTCAGACCGTGGTTGATACAGGGAGCGTAAGCGATGATGATAGAAGGTCCGTGCCATGCCTCAGCCTCGCGGATAGCCTTGAGGGTCTGTGCGTGGTCAGCGCCCATAGCAATCTGAGCGACATATACATAACCGTAAGTGGTAGCAATCATACCCAGATCCTTCTTGCGGATGCGCTTACCCTGAGCAGCGAACTGAGCGATAGCACCAAGAGGAGTAGCCTTAGAAGCCTGACCACCGGTGTTAGAATAGACCTCAGTATCAAGCACGAGGATGTTCACGTCC
>JAFYPG010000095.1 GCA_017547605.1 Prevotella sp. | reverse complement strand
TTCTCGAAGAGCAAGGCGGGCTCACCCAGCTGATGACCAGCTTTCAGGAGGTCTGTGCTACCCAGCTGCTCCCATTCGAAGGAGTCGATAGCGAGCATCTCGCGGAGTTTCTTGCTGCTGAACGGCAGGAAGGGCTCGAAGGCGATGGCGAGGTTAGCCGTCAACTGGAGGCAGATATTCAGGATCGTCTCACAGCGCTTGGGATCTGTTTTCCACACCTTCCAAGGCTCACACTCGGTGATATAGCGGTTGCCAATACGGGCGAGGTTCATGGCCTCAAACTGCGCATCGCGGAACTTGAACTGTTCCAGAAGGGTCTCCACCTTCTCCTTGACATCCTTGAACTCCTCAAGGGCTGCCTTATCCACCTCCTGCAGTTCGCCACAGGCAGGAACCACACCATTCCAATATTTCTTTGTTAACTGGAGGGCACGGTTGACGAAGTTGCCATAGACGGCCACGAGTTCGTTGTTATTGCGATCCTGGAAATCCTTCCAAGTAAAGTTGTTATCCTTGGTCTCAGGGGCATTGGCGGTCAGTACATAGCGTAGCACATCCTGTTTGCCAGGCATATCTACCAGATACTCATGGAGCCATACAGCCCAGTTGCGAGAGGTGGAAATCTTGTCATTCTCCAGATTCAGGAACTCATTGGCTGGCACGTTATCAGGCATGATATACTTGCCATGAGCCTTCATCATCACGGGGAAGATGATGCAGTGGAACACGATGTTGTCCTTACCAATGAAGTGAACCAGACGAGTATCCTCGTCCTGCCACCACTTCTCCCACGAGCCCCACTTCTCGGGCTCCTTCTCGCAGAGTTCCTTGGTGTTGGAAACGTAGCCGATAGGTGCGTCGAACCAAACGTAGAGCACCTTGCCTTCTGCATCTTTCACAGGCACAGGGATACCCCAGTCTAAGTCGCGTGTCATCGCACGGGGCTGCAAGTCCATATCAAGCCAAGACTTACACTGACCATACACATTCGGGCGCCACTCTTTGTGCTCCTCGAGGATCCACTGCTTCAGCCAATCCTGATACTCGTTCAGGGGCAGATACCAGTTCTTGGTCTTCTTCAGTACAGGCGTAGAACCAGAGATGGTTGACTTAGGATTAATGAGTTCTGTGGGCGAGAGGTCGCGTCCGCACTTCTCGCACTGGTCACCATAGGCACCCTCGTTGTGGCAATGGGGACATTCACCAGTCACGTAGCGGTCAGCCAAGAATTGCTTGGCTTCCTCGTCGTATAACTGTTCAGTGGTTTCCTCCGTCAACTTTCCCTCGTCGTAAAGTTTCTTAAACCACTCTGCAGCAAACTTGTGATGCGTCTCTGAGGTGGTACGGCTATAGATGTCGAAAGAGATGCCGAACTCCTCGAAAGAGTCCTTAATCATCTTATGATAGCGATCTACCACATCCTGTGGCGTGATACCCTCTTTACGGGCACGGACTGTGATGGGCACACCATGCTCATCACTACCTCCGATAAACAATACCTCGCGTTTCTTCAGTCTTAGATAGCGTACATAGATATCAGCAGGCACATACACACCAGCCAGATGACCGATGTGCACACCGCCGTTGGCGTATGGCAACGCCGACGTCACCGTCGTGCGTTTGAAGGTCTTATTTTCCATTGTCAAAAATACGTATTTTCAAATTCGGGTGCAAAGGTACGGTAAAAATTTGAGTTAGCACAGTACCAAAGATATAAAAAAACCAAAAGATTGAACAGATATAAGAAAAAAGTTATACTTTTGTAGGCGAAAAGCAAAACATATCAGACTATGGCGGCACATAATGAGCTTGGAGCATGGGGTGAGGAACTGGCAGCAGATTATCTTCAGCGCAAAGGCTATGATATTTTTGAACGCGACTGGAAATCGGGTCATCGGGATCTTGACATCATAGCCCAGAAAGGAAGCACTGTAGTGTTTGTGGAAGTGAAGACCCGCCGTAATCGTGTGTTTGGAGAACCGGAAGAAGCCATCGATTACAGGAAACTTCAGAATCTGCGTATGGCCATCAATTACTACGTCAAGTCACGACGCATCAGCCGCGAGATCCGTCTGGATGTCATAACAGTGGTAGGCACACCCGATGGCGGCCCGCCAGAGATTAGTCATATAGAAGATATTCCTATGTATTAGTTGTTTATGCAAAGAATGAAGTTTATATTATATGTTGCGCTTTTGACGGCATCTTGCCGGGTGAGTGCGCAAGGGCTGCCGACAGACGGCAAACTGACTATACGACCATTGTTACAGCAACTTGGAGAACAGTTGCTACAGGGAAAGACGGGCAGTATCGTGGCCATCAATCCTGCAAATGGTGAAATACTGTGTCTGGCAACGAACACGCCTCACGGCAGCGATGTACGTCAGGCCATCGGTAAGCCACAGGCCCCGGGATCCACCTTCAAGACCGCTCAGGCACTGACGCTATTGTCAGAAGGAGTGATCTCCCCACAGACAACGGTCGAATGTGTAGATGGCATCACCGACGGCAATATTAAGGTGCGCTGCCACAAGCACCGTTCGCCACTGGCTCTGAAGGATGCACTGGCACAATCGTGCAACACATGGTTTCTGATGACCTTTGCCTCGATGATTAACGACGATTTTATGTACGAGACGAAAGAGGAAGCCATTACGATCTGGCGCAGTTACATGCAGAGCATGGGGCTTGGCGGACCGATGCACATCGACATTGATGGAGAGCAAGGTGGATTATTGGCTGGTGCCGACTATCTGAACCGCCGTTACAAGGATGGCTGGGACGGCAAGACCATCTGGTGGGCAGGCATGGGTCAGGGCGACGTGACCTGTACCCCGCTCCAGTTATGCAACTTGGCTGTCACCATTGCCAATCGTGGCTGGTATTATGTGCCTCACATCCATCAGGATACCAAGAACGAGCGCTATCTGAAAAAACGTCAGACTAAGGTCAAGCAGGAAGCCTACGCCCCTGTTATAGAGGGCATGCGTTTGGCTGTAGAGAAAGGTACTGCCACCTGTATCAAGACCTCTTATCCCATCTGCGGAAAGACGGGCACAATCGAGAATCCTGGTGAAGACCATTCCGCCTTTATAGCCTTTGCCCCGATAGATAATCCGAAGATAGCCATCAGCGTTTACGTGGAACATGGCGGATTCGGTGCTGATTTGGCCGCTCCCATAGCAGGACTAATCATTGAGCAATACCTGAAAGGAAAACTCTCAGAAGCATCGAGCGCCAAGGCAAAACGGATATCTAACAGGAACCACTTTTAGGATAGTTTATAGAAAAGATGATACAGCAAGTAGAGTTAACACTAAAGCCAAAATCACGCGGTTTTCATCTGGTGACAAGCGAGATTATGAGTCAGTTGCCCAAGTTGCCAAAGACGGGCATCATCAACATATTCTGCAAGCATACGAGTTGTGGGCTGAGCATCAATGAGAATGCAGATCCCGATGTGCGAGTAGATATGGAGACTATTTTTAACCGCTTGGTTCCAGAGAACTTGCCTGAGTATGAGCATACTTTGGAGGGTGCAGACGATATGCCTGCTCACGCCAAATCAACATTGAGTGGAGTAAGCCTGACCATCCCCATTACGAATGGACGTTTGAATATGGGCACTTGGCAAGGAATCTACTTCTGTGAATACAGGAACTATGGTGGCGCAAGAAAAATGGTAATAACAATAATCGGAGAGTGAGTTATGGAACCTTCAGTAACTTTCTGACAATCAGACGATTTTTGTCGTAAGGAACTATCCCTGGGATTAGCAATGCTAAAAACAGGAAGAAGATCCCGATAATGGCAGAGGGCGACGGACGAAGGGGGAGTTTCTGGCCACCGAACTGGCATTGGTACTGAATCATGCGGTCGATGTAGGCATCCACTGTCTGCCAATGGCCAGCCTGCACCTCAGCGACAAGACGGGGAAACACTTCACGAATGTATTTCTGGTGCTCAGAGCCAATAGAAGCAGGTAGTTCATCGGTGGCACTATACCAAGATACCACACCATCCTCTTGATGAGGAAACAAGCGCATCGTTTGCCAGCCATCAGCCAACAGGACATAGCCTGCAAATATCTGTTCTACGCTGAGACTGTCGTCAGGCGGTATCATTTGGTGGGCACGAAGTGCCAAGGTGGAGACAGAGGGACTTTCGGAAACCAATAACTGACAGAAATGCGCAGCCTGCTTCTGTGGAATAACGAGGGGAGACGCAGACATAGATGCTGACCCTGCAATGAATAGCAGGGCCAGCACTATCTTATATCGACTCGATAAACTTAACGATGGCATCGCGATCGGCTTTTGGCAGATTGTAGAACTTCTCAGTGGCACGATAGCCATCCGACTGCTTGGAGTAGCCATGCCACATGATGGCCTCGATGACGGTACGGGCACGGCAGTCGTGCAGACGATCATCGGCACCAGTGAGGCGGCGACTCAAACCACGCCCCCACAACGGTGTAGTGCGGCACCAGCCGGTACGGATGTCGTTTGCCATGAACAAGCGGTGCTGAACCAAGTCAGTATAAGGCCAGATCGTCTGGTGGGCGTACTTCGGTAACATGCTGCTGGCACTCCTGCCCATCTGCTGGGCATAAGCCTTGGTGCTGGCATCCACCCACATATCGTCAGAGCCAGTGGTCCACGATGGACGGTGACAATTGGCACAACCAATCTCGTTGAACAACTGCTTACCACGCTGCACATCGGCATCGCTGAGGTTGCGGGCAGCAGGCACAGCCAGTCCACGGTGCCACACCATAAACTGGTAGTACTGTTTGTCGCTCATCTCCTCAACACCATTATAAGGTGCACCGTTGAGCAGATACTTCTCGAAAGTCTCCGCAAAGGCCACAGAGGGGGTGTTGAGCACCTCGTAAACACGGGCCGAGATGCCCTCGTCGGTACCGTCGGCATAGTATGGATAGAGGATGCTGGTGGGCGACGAACCGTGCTGCTTAATGTAACTGATTACCTCAGGATCCTCGCTCTGTGCCTTGGCCCACGCTGTGGTGGTGTAGAGCCAGTGGCGGTCACTGCGAGTGACGTTGGTAATGTTCCAGATGGCATTGGCACCAGCACCGTCCTGCAGCGAGCCACGTGTCATGGCGTATGTGAAACGCTTCAGCGGACCGTGATCACCGCGATGCGTACCCGTATCGTTGTAAGGCGCCGAATAATAGGCGCTGGCCTTGAAGGTATTCGCCTCCTTGTCCCACATGGCGGGGTTCAGTTCAACATACTTGCCCTCGGCAGCCCACTGCTTCTCAATCTCCTCATCGTCGATAGCATCGAGCAGAGCCGTACCATAAACGCCAATGGTGGACTCGAGGCGAACATCATAGTCGGTAGGTTTCGGATCGGTGTTAAAGGCCGACTGCGGAATGCGCACCTCAGGATAGATGAGTGAGTAACTCTCACCATCGGGGAAGGTCATCGCGAGTCCGCTCTCCATAGCCGTCACCGTCTTCCAGTCTATCTGTATCTGAGTCTCGTCGATAGGTGCCTTGAAGGGTGCCATCGCCTGCGTCTGCGGCATACCCGTCACCTCAGAGATATAGGCATTGGTCTCAGGGTGATAGATCACGAGCAGATAGCCGTTGCCGATGGTGTTGGCACGATATTCCGTCTGTCGCTTGCCGTGTCCGTAGCTGGGGTGACAGGCAATACAGCTGTTGCGCACCCAGGCAGGACCCAAGCCACGACGGGGAGCCTGCTCGAAAGTGTAGAGGTGCTCGAAGAGGTCGTTACCCGTCATAAAGTCACTTTCCATCCCTGCTATCTGTTCCACTGCAGGTGTGGGGGCCGAATAACTGGCTTTCTCGGTAGTACCCAGCTTTCCGCCTGGGAACCACTCCTCAGCCGTAAAGTTTCCTGTGGCCTTACCAAAGGTCTGCTCATCAGTCTCCAACTCGCCCAGTCCAGTCAGATCGTCGCTGTCTGAACAAGCGGTAAAGGCAGGTGCTACTATTAGCCCTGCCAGTACCATTTTAAAAATGTTACGATAGCTTATCATATATTACTCTTCTACTTCCCAATCTTGGCTTCGCCGAGCCTGTTTTCGCTCGGCATAACTGATGCAAGCATCGTTTTGCTCTCGCTTACTCCCAATCTTCATCATCTTCAAAGCTTATATTCCAAATAGTACAGCAGTACTTCACGAATGGCGAAGGCATATTACTGATACCCTCGATGGCGCTGACGTAGGCACCCTCTACCTTATTATTAATGGCATCCTGTTTCACGCTGGCAAAGAAGGTGTGGAAACTGTACTTGTTGGCCTTCTTGTCGGTAGAGCCGAGCCACACGTTACGGATAGAACGGATATTGTCGCGGAAGTCGGCGATAGAGTTGTAACTGTAAGGCGACTCCACATACGACACGTCACCGGCAGAGAACGGGTTGGCAATCTTAGCCGTGCCTACCTCGTTGGCGATAGCCAGACAACTGCCCTCATCGTCAGAGAGAACCTGGGCAATGGCGTCCTTCAATGTGGGGAAACTACTGTTGGAACCACTGACACCGGCATTCATCAGGTTGTCGCCGAAAGAGAGACCTTTCTCGGTCTGGTAATCAAGACCAGCAGCCTTCACCACAGCCATACGACTGGCATCCTTGCCACCATCCCAGGCACATTGCAACTGGAAGGTGCGCTGCTTGAGCAGGGTGCAGATGGTCTGGGCGTAAGCCAACTCCTGTTCGCCAGAGACACTCTCGAAATTCTTGTAGGTATCATTGCCCTTCAACTCAGCAACCTTACGTGACTGACCATCGCGGAACAGGATGAATTCGAGGGCGTGGAAGCCAAGGATGGTAGCATCGTCGAGCATCTCGTCGTTCATACCATTGTTAAAATAACTGAGAAGCAGCGAGCGGTTCAAAGGCCATGAGTCGATAGTAGGATCGACATCGAAATCAGAAGCGGCACCACCCAGGAAGGCCTCACTCTGTTCCCAATACATACGGGCAGCCTTAAAGTCACGGCAAGCCTCATCGATCTGGGCCTGAGTGATCGTACTGGTGGTCAGACCATGCAGCGTCTTCTCAAGCGCCTCGGTGTTATCAGCCAACTTAGTATAGGTTGGAACAATCACGTTGTTGACCAGATTCTTCAGCACCTCACGGAGATAAGATTCCTGAGCCTCAGAAAGTTTGGCACTGCCGATGACGGCGTTAGCAGCCTCGAGCTGACTGACGACATCAGCGCAACCGTCAACAGCATTCTCGCCAAACGACTTCACCGAATAATTGGCCGCGGTGGTATTCTGGTCGTAATTGTCCTCATCGACAATAGGTGTCGTTTCGATTACACTGAACGCTGTTTCATCATTGTTCTTGTCGTCATCACTACTACATGATGTGAATGTCATTGCGCCCATCATAAGCGCCCCTAACAGAATAAATTTCGTTTTCATTTGCGTTATGTATTAATTATCAATTATCATTTTTCAATTATCAATTATAGAAAAAATCCCTCATAGGTGACGCCGATGCTGACAGAAGGCTCGTTGTTGTACTGACTCTTCAGCAAGCGGTTGGAATACTCGGCCTTGATGGCAATCTCAGGTACGGGATAGTAGTTCACGCCAAAGGCCATACGTTTCACCTCGGTATAGTCATAGGCCGTATTCTTGGTAGTGCTG
>JAFYPG010000094.1 GCA_017547605.1 Prevotella sp. | reverse complement strand
GATGACTATCGGCCTTCTTGCGAACTCCCTGACTCTTACCATTGATAAACAGTTCCACCTCGTCGGCATGATTATAATAGGCCCAGAGGTCGATGGTCTGTCCTGGCAGCCAGTTCCAGTGAGGGAAGAGGTGCAGCACCGTCTCGTCCGTCCACTCGCTCTGATACATATAGTAACTGTCCTTGGGGAAGCCCGCCAGGTCGATGATGCCAAAGTACGAACTGCGTGCAGGGAAACCGTAGGGCGTAGGTTCTCCGATATAGTCGAAGCCCGTCCAGATATACTGTCCGCCCACGTAGGGTGTATGCTTCACCACATCCCACGTCTCTTCATGGGTACTCGACCACGAGGCATGCATATTGTCGTAGGCCGAACACATAAACGAGGGATCGGTATAGGGCAGCCACCACTCCTTTGGTGCTTTGAATACTGTGTCTGAAGGCATCATGTAGTAACCGCGTGTTTGGAGGGCGCTTACACTCTCTGAGAAGATAAAGGGCTTACCTGGGAAGTTCTCAGGCACCCCAGGCACCCACTGATGATGATAGTTGAAGCCGATGATGTCAAGGGCCCCACTCTTGAAAAGATGGTTATTGGGATTCGCCTCGTTACAACCAGCGGTAATGGGACGCGTCTTATCATAACGCTTCACAATCTCGGCCAAGTGCATGGTGAGCAGGGAGTTCACGCTCAACTCGCCTTCCTTAGCCAGAGTCGAGGCATCGTGACCTGCATTCAGAATCAGATTGGCTTGTTCAAGAGTCAAGGTATCAGCCTGGGCATCGCTCCATTGCTCCAACACCTCGTTGCCAATGCTCCACATCAGAATGCTTGGATGGTTACGGTCGCGAAGGGTCAGATCAGCGAGGTCGCGCTCGTGCCACTCGTCGAAGAAACGGGCATAGTCGTTCTGCGTCTTCTTGCGTCGCCACATGTCGAAACTCTCGTCCATCACGATGAGTCCCATCGTGTCACACATGTTCAACAGTTCTGGGGCTGGGGGATTATGCGAACTGCGGATCGAGTTCACACCCATCGCCTTGAGTTTCGTGAGTTTGCGATGGAGGGCATCCTCATTGAGGGCAGCACCCAAGCAACCAAAGTCATGGTGCTCACAGACACCATTCAGTTTAAAGTTCTTGCCATTGAGCCAGAAACCCGTCTTCGCATCAAACTTAAAGTCACGGAAGCCTGTGGTGGTCCATACTTCATCCACCACCTTACCATCAGCAATCAGTTGGGTACGTACCTTATATATATATGGGTCATCTACCGACCAGAGATGAGGCTTCTTTACCTTCATACCGACTTCCTTACCTGCGGCATCGAAGACGGTTTTGCGTACTTGATAATGACCTATACCCTCGGCATCCACGTCAACTTTCACCTTTCCCGTCTTGGCATCCGTCTCCACATGAACACCCCAGTGCTTCACGTGGATGAGATTGGTCGTCGTCAGCCACACATGACGGTAGATGCCACAGCCAGAGTACCAACGGGAATTGGGCTGATCCGAGTTATCCACACGCACAGCCACCACGTTCTCGCCCTCCTTGACGTATGGGGTAATATCATACTCAAAACTCGAATAGCCGTAGGGCCGGAAGCCCACCTCCTCACCATTCACATAGACGGTGGAATTCATATACACCCCGTCGAACTCGATGAAGAAACGGCTCTGCGACATCTGTGTCTCACAGTCGCCCAGTGTGAAGTGCTTGCGATACCATCCAATGCCACCAGGCAGGGCTCCCCCACCCGCGCCACTGGGATTACCTGCATAGAAATCACCCTCGATGGCCCAGTCGTGGGGTACGTCGAGCCTGCGCCACCACGAGTCATTATACTTAGCCTTCGACATCTGTGCAGAGTCGGCCAACACAAAAAGCCAACCCGCATCAAAGTTCTGACGTTCACGAGCCAACGATGGCAGTCCTATGAGGGCTGCCATCACCAGCAGAAATATTTTTCTGTACATCGTTGTTATAATTAGAGTTGTACGCTGACGGCCTTTCCGTTATAGTTTACGAGCTTACCCTCGGGATTGTCGAGGTCGAGAGGCTTGGCATTGTCCTTCGTGACCAGTACCACATTAAACTGACGGTTCTTCAGCATACCAGCGAACTGTCCCTTGCGGGCGCCAAAACTGACCGTACGGGAAGCATCATCGTAGGTGATGTCGATGGTGGCATACTTACCCTTCTCATAGTTGTAGTTCGTGCCCTCGTCCTCATAGAGTTGGAACTGTCCGTTCTGTCCTGCATAGACATAGAGATTGATGAGTTCAGCAGGTTTCTCGTCGCTCCACTCCATCTCAGGACCGAAGGGGATAATCGCACCCTCGCGAACGAAGACGGGAATCTGCTCGTAGGGCGCATCAACGATCAGGCGCTGACCACCCTCGATAAACTCATTCGTATAGAGGTTATACCAGCCACACTGCTCAGGGAAATAGACACTGCGATTGCGAGCCTTGTAGTAGCCCACAGGACAAGCCATCAGCGCAGGTCCGAACATCCACTGGTTGCCGATGTTCTCCACTTCCTTGTCGCCGTTGAAGTCCATCACCAAGGCACGCATCAGCGTATAGTCCTTGAAGTGAGCCCAACCAGCCATCGAATAGAGGTAAGGCATCAGACGATAGCGCAACTTATCGTAATACACAAACGACTGATAGGCGGGATGTGACTCAGGGGCGATGTTCCAGATCTCGCGCAGCGGCCACTGGCCATGACTGCGGAAGAGGGGGATAAACGTACCAAACTGGTTCCAGCGTGTCTGCAACTCGCGCCACTCCTTCAGATCCTCGTTCTCCACACCTGCGTGGTCGAAGATATTCTGGGCAGCCACATAACGGTTCTCCACACAGAAGCCGCCCTGGTCCATACCCCAGAAGGGAAGACCTGAGATCGAATAGTTAAGACCAGCCGTCATCTGGGCACGCATATCCTCCCAACGCGTACCGATATCACCACTCCACGTGGCTGTCGAGAAGCGCTGTTCACCAGCAAATCCGCTACGGGTGAGCAAGAACACGCGGGGCTCGTTCATCTTACCCTTATACACTGAGCGCTGACCGTTATAGATCGCATCGGCATTCACCGTCGAATAGGCATTGAAATACTCCGTAGAAGTGCCCAATGCCGTGGGACCAGAGAGAGCCTTACGATACCACATCGGCGTACAGTCACGCACATTGGGCTCCGAGGCATCCATCCACCAGGCATCCACACCAGCGATACCATCGTGGTTATACTTGGTATAGAGG
>JAFYPG010000093.1 GCA_017547605.1 Prevotella sp. | reverse complement strand
GGTGGTGCGCACACGGGAGGTATAATGACCTGAGGGCAGGTTGGCGTAGCTGGCTGTATGACTATTACCCGCATCGATCCATTCGCTGTCGAAGCCGTCGAGCTTATAGTAATAATGTACGCGCTCATACTCTCCGAAGTCGAGGGCCGTGAACGAAATCGAGAAACTGTTCTGGTCGTGGCGCAGACGGATTTCCTGACAACTGTCAAGCATCGCCTCGATGGGACCGCCCTCGGCAGGACGCACCAGTTGGTTGTGGATCTTCAGGTGACAGAACCTAAGCGGGATAATCTGCAGCGTGTCAATGTCGGCAGGGTTGAACATCGTGATACCGTCTGTACCACCAAACACCAGACTGCCGTTGGGCAACTGGCACGAGGCACGATCCATGAACTCGTCGCCAGCCAGTCCGTCGGCCTTATAGAGTGAGGTGATGCGTCCCGTCTTGGTGTCTAGACGGTTCAATCCTTTCATTGTACTGATCCAGAGGTAGCCCTGATGTCCTTTCTCGATACTGGCAACGTCGGAACATGACAGTCCGGCAATACGCGTCATCGTATTTGTCTTGGGACTATAGCGCAGCAGACCATTACTCACCGTACCTATCCACACGTCGCCTTTTTCGTCCTGATACATATCGGTGGGGATAAACACGCTCCTGCGGATACACTTCTGCATATCAGGAATTTCCAGTTGGGTCAACTTGCCCGTCTGGGGATTCATCTTCATGATGTTCTGGTAGAAGGCTGCAATCAGCATCGAACCGTCGTTGAGTTTCTGCAGCGATGAGATGAAGGTATAATCCACATGGAAGGCCTGTTTGACTTCTGGCTCACTATTGCCAGGATGGAAGCCGATGATATTGGTTGAACTGGTTGAGGCCCATACCGTACCGTCATCCGTCTGTTCGAAGTCCATCGTCATGAAAACAGGCCATTGCCCCAATATTCTCAGCCTTCCTCCATCATATTGGCATTTCATGATGATATTGGTCGTCGAAAGCCAAAGTAGTCCGTCGCGGTCACAGAAGATATGGGTCACGGCATTTTTCGACTCTGAGGCAGACAACCCCTCGATCACTATCGGCTCTGCTTTCTGTGTGTTGCAATGATATACAAAAACACCTTTCCTCAGCGTTGAAATCCACAGATTCTCCTGTTGGTCTACGGCTACTGCAAATACGGAGGAGTTTTCAATGACGCGGTTCAGATAGTTGTCACTGCCGCCGAATTTTTCTTTATAGAAATAATCCACAAAGATTCCTTTGTCGTATGTTCCCATCCAGATGTTCTTCCGCGAGTCCTCGAAGATCTGCGTCACGTAGGCTTCAGGTACGGGCATCGAAAAACCAGCATCTCCCTCCCCTATGAGCGTATGGGTCAGCAAGTTCATCTCGAAGAGTCCGTTGCTTGAGGTACTTAGTAGGATGGTGTTGTTCTCCAGCAGACGTGCAGCCTGAATGACGCTGCCGTGAGCCGTGAGTCGTGCCTTCATCTCTTCAGGAATGGGGATGAACTGATGCGATTTGACATCGTAGATGACCAGTGAACCATTACCAGAGGCCAACAGCAGGTCGTTAGCCAGCAACTCAAAATAGTAGATGCCGTTGTCTTCGAGATCCGTCACCTCCTTCTTCAACTTGAAGTCATCGCTGCTATAGAGTTGCACATTCCTTGGACTGATGATGAGAATGCCGTCAGAGCCGTCGATAAAGCAGTCACCCCACGACTGGTTAGTCATCTTCCTCGTCACTTTCGTAAGGAAGATATTATGCACCTCGTCGTACATCATCAGTTCCGTGCCGTTATACACGAACACGCGTCCCTTCGAGTCCATCAACAGTTTGCGAGCGTTCTTGTTTCCCGTCTGCATGGGAATGCGCTCAAAGTTGTCCATGCGTGTGTAGCGGCACACACCGTTCACCGTGGCCACCCAAAGGCGTCCCTTTTTGTCACAGAGCAGCCCCTGTACATTATTGTCGGGCAATCCCAGAGAATCGTCAGTGCAGAAATACTGGTGGTATTCATGCCCATCATAACGGTTCAGTCCTCGGAACGTGGCGATCCACAGTTGTCCAGTAGCATCTTCCTCGATAGCCTGCACGCGGCTGTTTGACAGTTCCTGTGCCACCACGAGTCCATGTTCTTCGTCCTTGTCCCTGTTGCCGTCTTGGCAATTCTCCTGTCGGCAAGCCAACAAGCCCAGCATGCATGCGATGCTGACAAATGCCGTTACGATAGGTTTCCGTTGATTCATATTGTTGTCTTTTTGGTGCAAAGATACAAAATAATCCGAGACTCTGCACGCTATTCCACATATTTTCACCACTGCCAAATGCTTTTGAACGAATCCGACAACTTTTGAACAATTTGGAAAACGCCTGAAACGATTTGAACAAAGCAGAAAAACGAAAAACAATATGAGAAAACAACATTATTTAATATTATATAATTTTGCACCCAGATTTTAATAATTCATTATCAAACAATTAACTCTAACAATTAAAACTCAATGAAAAAAAGCAGTATTCTGATGATGATCATGGCATTGTTTATGTCATTGACATCTTTCGCCCAGGGAATCAAGGGCACTGTGATTGACGAGAACGGAGAGGCCGTGATCGGTGCTACCGTTAGCGACAAGAATGACGCCAAGAATGCTACCATCACAGACTTCGATGGTAACTTCACGGTGAACGTAAAGGCCGGACAGATCATCGTGATCTCCTACATCGGCTATGAGACGCAGGAAGTGGCCGCCAAGGATGGCATGACCATCAAGATGCAGCCCGATAACAAGGTGCTCGACGAAGTGGTGGTCGTAGGTTACGGCGTACAGAAGAAGAGCGCAGTGACGGGTGCCATCTCCCAGGTGAAGCCTGAAGATATGGAGAACCGTACCATCTCGAATGCTCAGCAGGCCCTACAGGGTAAGACTTCTGGTGTACAGATTATCTCTACCTCTGCCGCTCCAGGCAGTTCGCCTACTGTACGCGTACGTGGTTACTCTTCTAATGAAAGTTCCGAGCCTCTTTACGTCGTGGATGGTGTGCGCATGAGTGATATCAGCGGTATCGACCCCAGCGTCATTGCCTCGATGGAAATCCTGAAGGATGCCGCCTCTGCTGCCATCTACGGTGCTGAGGCTGGTAATGGTGTCGTGCTGATTACCACCAAGAAAGGTAAGCCTGGACAGGGTAAGATCTCTTATGACTTCCAATGGACTGACGAGACACTGGCCCGCATCCCCAAACTGCTCAATTCCGAGCAGTACATCCAGTTCATGGATGAGGGTGGCATCTATGACAAGGACTATCTGCTGAAGAACTGGGACGGTGTGACCAACACCTCTTGGACAGACGCCGCTTTCGAACACGGTCACATGATGAAGCACGCCCTCTCGTTTACAGGTGGTAACGACCGTGGCAATTACTTCCTTTCGCTCGCGTACCTTAATAATGATGGTATCGTGAAGGGCGACGCCGATAAATACAAGCGTCTGACAGCCACCATCAACGGTGAATACAAGATCAAGGACTGGCTGAAGGTGGGTACGACCAACCAGGTGGAGAAATATGACATGCGCCAGGTGTCGTCGAACAGTGAGTACGGCTCGTTGCTGACTTCTATCCTGATGCTCGACCCGCTGACTGCTGTGACTTATTCCGAAGAGAACCTGCCCTACCACATGGTGAACGCCCAGAACAACGGTTGTGTGCTGTCATCTGACGGCAACGGTAACTATTATGGTGCTTCGATGTTTTATGTCGGTGAGCAGTATAATCCGCTTGTCATGCGCGATAATAGTATCTCCAAGACGAGCGGTTTCAATATCAACGGTTCTATCTATGGCGACTTTACCCCCATCGAAGGTCTGACGGTGACCTCACGCTTCGGTTATCGTCTTGGTGGTACACGCTATAGCAGCACCACCCAGCCGTATTATGGCAACGCTAAGCAGCATGCTGAGTTTGTGGATCTTAGCAGCACCTCTTCTACCTCTATCTATTATCAGTGGGAAAACTTCGCCAACTATATGCGCCAGTTTGGTGGTCATACAGTGACGGGTATGGTCGGTATATCCTTCCAGAAATCATCCAATAATAATGTCGGCGGCTCTTTGTCCCACGCTGAGGGCGAGCATTCGGTGACCAAGAACGATCCGCTTTTCTATTATCTGAATTATGCTGCCGCTTCATCCGTGAAGAGTGTGAGCGGTGAAACGGTTGAGAATACTAAGTATTCATACTTCGGTCGTCTGAGTTATGACTACCTGGGCCGTTATCTGCTGCAGGCTTCCCTGCGTGCTGATGCAGCCGACCTCTCGAAACTCTCTAAGAAGACACGTTGGGGATATTTCCCTGCAGTCTCCGTAGGTTGGACCATCAGCGAAGAGAAGTTCTTCCAGCCCCTGAAGAAAGTGTTCGACAGTTTGAAGTTCCGCGCCTCTTGGGGTCAGAACGGTAGTCTCTCTGCCCTGAGCGGATATAGTTACAGCACGGATATGGCACAGGGCGGTCTCTACCCCTTCACCTCTGGCATCGCCTATACTCAGGGGGCTGCTCCCTCGACGATGGGTAATGAAGATCTGAAGTGGGAAACTTCTGAGCAACTGAACTTCGGTTTTGACGGTATTCTCTTCGGTGGTCGCATGACTTTCGGTATCGACTACTTCATCAAGAAGACCAAGGACTTGCTGGTATGGAACACCACGCCGTCGCTCATCATCGGTGGTTCCACATCACCCATCAACGCTGGTAATGTGGAGAACAAGGGCTTCGAGTTCGAACTGGGCTGGAGAGACCATATCGGTGACTTTAGTTATGGCATCCGTGGAAACCTCTCTACACTGAGCAACGAGGTGACCTATATCGATCCTTCTAAGAAACGTGTTCCTGGTAGCACCTTCCATACATATACCGTCACATGGTTCGAGCAGGGCTATCCCATCTATTATTTCCGTGGCTATCAGTTCGACAAGATCGACCCTGCCACAGTTAATCCTCTTTTCAAGGACCTGGACGGTGACGGTAAGATTTCCGATGGTGACCTGACAGATATCGGCAACGCCATCCCCTCAGTCACCTACGGTCTCACGCTGACGGCAGCCTATAAGGGCTTCGACCTTACCGTATTCGGCACAGGTACGATTGGCAACAAGATCTTCAACTGTATCAACCGTCCTGACTATGCTACATCGAACAGACTGAAGGAAGTGTTCTATGATGACCGTTGGACACCGACTAACACCACAGGCACCAAGCCCCGTGCTGGTGCAGCCGATATGGATAAATACGCTATTTCAGATGCACTGGTATATGATGGCAGTTACTTCAAGATCAAACAGATCCAGTTGGGTTACACTTTGCCCAAAAAACTGATCAATAAGGTGGCTCTTAACCATGCCCGTCTCTATGCATCACTTGACGACTACTTCACCTTCTCAAGTTATCCCGGCTTCGATCCGGAGGCCAGTACTAATGCTACGAATGGTATGGGTATCGACAAGGGTGGATATCCTACCTCTAAGAAGATTGTATTCGGTCTGAACGTGGAATTTTAAGGAATTATGAATTAGATATAAGGAATTAGGAATTATGATTACAAAGATATACAATAAAATAGGTTGGCTGCTTGGCGCAGCACTATTGACAATAAACTGCTCATTGTTTACTGCCTGCGAGAGCGAACTCGACATCGAGAAGCATGGCAACCTGGGTAGCCAGGATACCTACTACACCACTGATGAGAATGTGAACTCGGCTACTGCCTCTCTCTATCTGCAGATGCGCTCATTGTTCTACACATGGTATATCACCATGAACTGTCTGTCCGACGATGCCTGGGCAGGAGGTAGTGCACGTGGTGACAACAATGATATGGAAAGATTGAACGAATATACCTTCGATACTGACAATGGAATGATCCAGAGCCTCTATTCCGGACTCTATTCCGTCATCTACAAGGCTAACCTGATTATTGACAAGGTGGAGGGTGATACCCCCGTGATGATACGTGCCATCAACGAGGCTAAAGTATTCCGTGCATGGGCTCACTTCGAACTGGTCACGCTCTGGGGCACTGCTCCTGTCGTAGATCATCTGCTGGAACCCAGCGAATACCGTCAGGGCAACAGCACGCCTGAGGAACACTGGAAACTCATTGAGAGTGATCTCAAGACCGCCATCGAGTCAGGAACGCTGCCTTCAAAGACAAGTGTCAACGACGAGGAGACGGGTATCCGCGTCACCAAGGAACTGGCTCAGGCATTCTTGGGTAAGGCCTACCTGTTCCAGGGCAGGTACAGCGAGGCTGCAACGATGCTCGACAACGTTATCAACTCTGGCAAATATGCACTTTTTACTGCCGATGCCTACGACATGCAGTTCCGTGCCCGTTACAACAACAACTGCGAGTCGCTGTTCGAACTCCAGAAGCGTAACGATCAGGAGCAGATGTGGAATCAGTGCGACTTCCTGATGTGTATGATCGGCTGGCGTTCCGATGTGCTGTCATACACTGGAACGGCTAATGACATCGTGGCCCAGGGTACCTATGGATTCTTGAATCCCCGCAAGTCGCTCTACGATGCTTTCGTGGATTGGGAAATGACCAAAGGTAATGGTACAGGCTACCGTATGAACAAGACACTGTTGAACTACGACCAGATGGTAGAACTTGGTGTGACCGTCAATCCTGGTGCATCTGTCTATGGCAACGAGGGTTACTTCACATGGAAGACCCAGGCGTTGAAAGAGGACTGTGTCATGGATCTCTCTGGCCTCCAGATTCTCCAGTATAACGACCTGAAGGTCATGCGTTATGCAGAGGTACTGTTGCTTGCTGCAGAGGCTCACTTGCAGAATGGCAGTGCTAAGGCACTTGACTATATTAATCAGGTTCGTACCCGTGCGCAGGAGACTCCGCTGGCCAGTGTGACACTTGAGGACATTAAGGCTGAGAAGCGTCTGGAACTCTGTCTCGAGGCCATACGCTATCAGGACTTGGTACGCTGGGGTGATGCCATGACTGTTATGGGAGAACAGGGTAAGGAGGTTCCTTTGTTCTCTACCACAGGCGTAAAATGGGGCTTCCAGAATACCAACTACGGTTTCAAGGAGAGGAACAAACTGCTTCCTATCCCTCTGAAGGAGATGGATGTCAATCCGAATATGAACAAGAATGAAGGCTGGTGATTGAAAGGTAAAAAGGTAAAAAAGTAAAAAGGTAAAAATAGTACAATTATGAAACAGATCAGATATATCATGATGTTGCTGGTGATGGTAGGCTTCACGGCCTGCGAAAGCGACTCCATCGAAGGCCTTAGCGGTGAGTTCAAGGATGTGAACTTCTGTGACTTCACCACTGCCACTGTACAACCCACGGAAAAACTGGGCATGGGCATCAAGGCCCTGAACACCACTTATACCGATAATGCAGGCAATACACTAACCCTGCGCTTCGGCAGCAAGGACTGGGTGCTTGCTGAGGGAACATACATTCTGGTACCCACACTCACTGAAGGCGGCAAATATACAGGTACGATCAACGGTGCTGCTATCAGTGAAGGTAATGTGGATGTCAACCTCGTAGGTGAGACATACTTTGTTACTGGCCTGCTGAAGACCACGGACGGCAAGCAGTACCGGGCTAAATACAAGGGTGCTATGACGTTCGTCGTTGGTGAGGATGATCCTGAACCCACTGGCTACACGATGAGCATCCAGACCAGTTCCGTAGAGATTATGGACTGGACGACTTGGCAGACCACCACTTATCCTGATGTAACCAAATACACCATTACCGTCTATGATGCGGATGGTAAGCAGGTGGCTCTCTTCGACGTTATCAACGGCAACGATAAAGGTGCGGATGAGTTGGCAGGAACCTATACCATCGTTGGCGATGCCCATGATCCCATGCAGATCAGCGGTGGCTACTCACTACCAGACTATGGCATGGCAGGCGGTACCTCCTATCTTGACGAAGCAGATAAGATGCAGTATCTGACCGGTGGTACAGTCGAGATTACTACATCCACCAGTGGTGATGGCAAAACACTGTTGTCGTTCAAGGGCTCTGCTCTCGAAACAATCGATGCTGCGGGAGTTACTGGTAGCGGTGCGTTTAATTTATTGTTCGTTTCCTTAGATAATTAAAAAAAAATGATTATCTTTGCAGCATCAATTAACTAAAGACGGATAAAAATGAAGAAACTTTTCGTATTAGCTGCCCTCTGCCTTTCAGGCATGGCAGCCCATGCTCAACAGAACCTGAGTTGGGGACAGGGTCCGCAGGTGGCTTCGCCCGTGGTGAATGCCGACAACTCCGTCACTTTTAATCTGATTGCCCCCGAGGCTCAGAAGGTGCAGATCACTGGTGACTTCCTGCCCACGCAGAAGATCAAGATTGAGAACTATGGTGAGTTCGACGCTCCTGGTGTGGTCGATCTCGTGAAGGATGACAAGGGCGTGTGGAGTTTCACGTGTGAGCCCCTGAAGCCTGAGCTCTATACCTATAATATGATTGTCGATGGTGTGAAGATCATCGATCCGCTGAACGTGTATAACATCCGCGACATCAACAATCTGTTCAGTGTGCTGCTCATCGGCGGCGATGCCCGTACAGACCTTTATAAGGTTAATAAGGTGGCTCATGGTACGGTGAGCAAGGTGTGGTACGAGAGTCCGACGGCTGGCATTACCCGTCGTTGCACCGTCTATACCCCTGCCGGCTACGAGACCAGTGGTAAGGAATATCCTGTGTTCTATCTGTTGCATGGTATCGGTGGCGATGAGAACGCATGGAGCGAGCTTGGACGTGCTGCCCAGATCATGGACAACCTGATTGCCCAGGGTAAGGCTGAGCCGATGATCCTGGTGATGACCAATGGCAATATCTCGCAGGAGGCTTGTCCTGGTGAGACCTCTGAGGGCTTCAAGGTGCCCACGATGATGCTCCCCAAGACGATGGAGGGATCGTTCGAGACCGCCTTCCCCGATGTGGTGAACTTCATCGAGAAGACCTACCGTGTGAAGAAGGATAAGGATCATCGCGCCATCGCCGGCCTGTCGATGGGCGGTTTCCACAGCCTCTTTATCAGCATCAACAATCCTGAGATGTTTGGCTACGTAGGTCTATTCTCTGCCGCTGTCGATCAGCAGCAGCCCGATCCCAACGGCTTCCCCAACATCTACGCAGACCGCAATGCGAAGATCGACAACCTGTTCAGTAAGGACCCCAAACTCTTCTGGATCGGTTGTGGCAACACCGACTTCCTCATTCAGAACAACAACGACCTGCGCGCCTACCTTGACTCGAAGGGCCATAAATACACCTATCTGGAGACGGACGGTGGTCACATCTGGCGCAACTGGCGTATCTATCTCAGTGAGTTTACACCATTATTATTCAAGTAATAGCCTATGAAAAAATTATCATTTATCGTTTGTACATTATCCATTAGCGCAGCGCTGGTGGGTTGTACCTCTGCCGACAAAGTGACAAAGAACACCATCAATCAGGAAGAGGTGATGGCTAAACTCTCACTCGAGGACAAGGCTCACTTTGTGATCGGTGTGGGTATGGCCGGGTTCTCTGGCGATGACGCCGTGATCGGTGCCACCAAGAGTCTCGTCCCTGGTGCCGCTGGTACCACCTATCCTCTCGATTCGCTGGGCATCCCTGCCGTGGTGCTGGCTGACGGCCCTGCCGGACTGCGTATCGACGCTACACGCGAAGGCGATTCAGCCACCTACTATTGCACCCACTTCCCTATCGGTACATTGTTGGCCTCTACTTGGAACACCCAGTTGGTAGAGGAGGTTGGCCAGGCCATCGGTGAGGAGGTCAAGGAGTATGGTGCCGACGTACTGTTGGCTCCTGCCCTCAACATCATGCGTAACCCCCTCTGTGGTCGTAACTTCGAGTACTATTCCGAGGATCCCGTAGTGGCTGGTAAGACGGCTGCTGCTTATATCACTGGTGTACAGAAGAACGACGTGGGCACGAGTATCAAGCACTTCGCTGCCAACAACCAGGAGACTAACCGCATGAATACCGATGCCCATATCTCCCAGCGTGCCCTGCGTGAGATCTACCTGAAGGGCTTTGAGATCGCCATCAAGGAGAGCAAGCCTTGGACGGTGATGACCTCTTATAACTACATCAACGGTATCTATACCTCTGAGAGCAAGGATCTCGTACAGACCATCCTGCGCGACGAGTGGGGCTATGAGGGAACGGTCATGACCGACTGGTTCGGTGGTAAGGACGGTGCCAAGCAGATGTGGGCTGGTAACGATATGTTGCAGCCTGGTAAGGCTGAGCAGTTCGATTCGATCGTGGCTGGTGTCAGGAGCGGTAAACTTGACGAGGCCGACCTCGACCGCAACGTTCAGCGCGTGCTGAACCTCGTGGAGAAGAGTCCGCGCTTCCAGGGTTATCAGTACTCCAACAAGCCCGACCTTGAGGCTCATGCCGCTGTCACCCGTCAGTCGGCTGCCGAAGGTATGGTGCTCATGAAAAATGAGAAATTAGGAATGAGTAATGAGAAATTGGCTGCGCCGGTATTGCCCTTTGGCGAAAATATAAAGAAGGTCGCCCTCTATGGCTGCACTTCATACGACTTCATCGCTGGTGGCACAGGTTCTGGTAATGTGAACCACGCCTATGTGGTGTCCCTGCTTGACGGTCTGAAGAATGGTGGCTATACCGTTTCTGACGAGATCAAGACCGCCTACGAACAGTATATCGCTGATGCCAAGGAGGCCCAGAAGAAGGCTATCGAAGAGATGGCCAAGAAGGATAAGCAGGCTGCTATGCTGGCCAGTTTCATGCCAGGCAATCTGCCAGCAGAGAAGCAGTTCACGGCTGATGAACTGACGGCTCAGGCTAACGTGGCCGATGTCGCCATCATCACCATCGGACGTATCTCTGGTGAGTTCCTTGATCGTAAGGCTGCCGACTTCAACCTCAACGCCTCTGAGCGTCTGCTCATCCAGCAGGTGTGCGAGGTGTATCATAAGGCTGGCAAGCAGGTGGTGGTGCTGCTGAACATCGGTGGTGTCATCGAGACGGCCTCTTGGAAGGAGATGCCTGATGCCATCCTCTGTGCATGGCAGGCAGGACAGGAAGGCGGCAACAGTGTCGTTGATGTGCTCAGCGGTAAGCAGTCGCCCTCTGGTAAGTTCACGATGACATGGCCCGTCAACTTCACTGATGCTTACTCATCCCGTAACTTCCCCATTGACGAGGATCCGAGGATAGATATGCTGAACCAGGGTCAGAAAGGTAACGTACGCAACGTTGACTATACCGACTACGAGGAGGATATCTATGTGGGCTATCGTTACTTCGACTCGTTCGAGGTGCCCGTGAGCTATCCCTTCGGCTTCGGACTCAGTTACACCACCTTTGAGTACAGCGATGCGAAGATTGCCCAGAAGAACGACATCTACGACGTGACCGTCACCGTTAAGAATACGGGCGCTCACGAAGGTAAGGAGGTCGTGGAACTCTATATCTCTGCGCCTGACAACAAGGCTGCCAACAAACCCGCCAAGGAGTTGAAGGCCTTTGCCAAGACCAAACTTCTGAAGCCTGGTGAGAGTGAGACACTTACACTGAGCATCACGGCTTCCGAACTCGCTTCGTTCGATGAGGCTGCCTCCGCATGGGTGGTAGCCGAGGGCGAATACCAGTTCTTGGTAGGTGCATCCTCTCAGGACATCAAGGCTACCCTCACGGCTAACGTCAAGTCACAATCGACAACAGCTCACGACGTGATGAAGCCTCAGGTTCAGATGAACCTCCTGAAGCGATAAAACCGTCATCGTTCATAATAATTATCTGTCAAGCACGACTCGCACGACTCGTGAGGGTCGTGCTTGATTTCCAAAGCCAACTAAAAGATGACACAGCGGTACGCCCTGTTTTTTGACATCGACGGTACACTCGTCAGTTTCAAGACCCACGAGATTCCGCCCTCCACCATCCTTGCCTTGACACAGGCCAAGGCCAATGGCTCGCGCGTCTATATCGCGACAGGCCGTCCGCCGATCATCATCACGAACCTGGGGGCTATCGAGCATCTCATCGACGGCTATATCACCACCAATGGGGCCCTGTGTTTCGTGGGCGACGAATATGTCAGTTGTCAGCCCATTGACAGGAAGGATGTGATGACCTGTGTGGAAGACTCAAAGGCGAAGGGTTATAGTCTCATCGTGGTTGGTCGCAAGGATGTGGCCGTACTCGATCCCAGTGGTGATGTGGATCGTATCTTCCGTCAGATGCTGGCCGTGAAGAACCTCGACAAAGCCTCGCCGCTCGACGTCGTGCTCCAACAGGATATCCTGCAACTGACGCCCTTCTTCCCTGCCGATTATGAGCCAGAACTGATGGCGCGTATGCCGAAGTGCGTCTCAGGTCGCTGGCATCCGGAGTTTACGGATATCACCGCCAATGGGGCCGACAAGGGCAAAGGTATCCTCGCCATGGCGCGTCATGAGGGTTTCGATCCCAGTAGGACTATCGCCTTCGGTGACGGCGGTAACGATACCTCGATGATCCTCCAGGCGGGCATCGGCATCGCTATGGGTAATGCCATCGATGCCCTCAAGCAACAGGCCGACTACGTCACCACTTCTGTCGATGACGATGGTATTCTGAATGCCCTCCGTCACTACGAGGTGATTTAGTTGAACTCAGTGGGGACTGTCCCCTTTGAGTTCTCGCATCAGACGGATCTCGTCGTAGGTGATGTCTGGTGGACAGAGCGTCTTGATGGCCGTGGAACCGGCATCCGAACCCGCCATGTGGATGGCGCGGAGAATGGCTTGCTGATGATCTTCTGGGATGAGATCGTCGAGCGAAATATCACCTGTAGGAATATAGCGTGCCAGATGGCCATAGATGGTGCCGATGGTAAGGCCGCGCTCTCGTGCTATCAACTCTGGTGTCATGCCTTGTTGGTAGAGACCGTAGGTGATGACCCAAGTCTTTTCCTTCTTGGGTTTGGGCTCTTTTAGTGGTTTGGGCTCTTTCGCCTTTTTCTCGCGTTTCTTTTTCTTTTTCAGCGTCTGCTCGTCCATGGCATCGAGTTGTGAGTGCTGTTTCTGGTGCAGATAGTCGGCAATGGTAAACGTGCGCTCTGCCATCTGCTGGAGCAGGTATCGGCGTGAGAGCCAGGCCTGTCGCAGATCGACAAAGTTCTCCGTCAGACGCTTCATGGCCTGTTTGTTGTTCGATTGAATACTGGGCACCAAGGCGAGGGGCTTTTCCAACACCTTTTCGAGCGTCT
>JAFYPG010000092.1 GCA_017547605.1 Prevotella sp. | reverse complement strand
TCTGGGTATCACGTTCCCGTTGATGAACCTGAGTGCTGCCTTCGGTGCCGCCGTGGGCGTCGGTTCTTCTACCTGTATCAGCGTCAAACTGGGACAGAGAGATTATAAGACGGCCGAGCACTTGTTGGGCAATACTGTGACGCTGAACCTGATTATCGGTTTCCTGTTCATGGTGGTGTTCCTCGTATTCCTCGACCCGATCCTGCGGTTCTTCGGAGCCTCGGACGTGACATTGCCCTACGCCCGTGAGTTCATGACGGTGATCCTGTTGGGTAACATGGTAACCCACATGTACTTCGGCATGAATGCCGTGCTCCGTGCGGCAGGCAAACCCCGTCATGCGATGTATGCCACACTGTTTACCGTGGGCATGAACATCCTGTTGGTTGTGGCTTTTGTGTGGTGGTTCCGCTGGGGCATCCGCGGTGCGGCCCTGGCGACGATCACCTCGCAGTCGCTGGCGCTCTGTTGGCAGATGTGGATATTCTCCAATCCGAAGGAACTGCTGCATTTGAAACGAGGCATCTATAAGTTGAAGAAAGATCTTGTCAGGAATATCATCTCCATCGGTGTGTCTCCCTTCCTGATGAATGCTACGAGTTGCGTCATCGTGATCTTCATGAACAACCAGTTTGTACGCTATGGCGGTGATATGGCGGTGGGCGCCTACTCGATAGCCAACTCGGTGGTGATGGTGTTCTTTATGTTCGTCATGGGTATGAACCAGGGTATGCAGCCCATCGTGGGCTATAACTACGGGGCAGAGAAATACGACCGTATGTTCCGTTGTCTGTGGCTGACGATTGCCTGTGCTACGGCCATCCTGCTTGTTGGATGGACACTCTCGATGCTCTTCCCACAGTACATCGCCCGCATCTTCTCGACGGACCCCACGTTGCTGGCTCTCTCTGCACGGGGTATTAAGATCGATATGCTGGTGTTCTTTGTGGTGGGCTCTCAGGCAGCGATCACCCATTTCTTCCAGAGCATCGGCAAGGTGAAGGTGTCGATCTTCCTGTCGCTTTCGCGCCAGTTGTTCCTGCTCTTGCCGATGGCGTATGTGTTCCCGCTGTTCTGGGATCTTGATGGTGTGTGGTACTCGATGCCGGCGAGTGACTTCGGTTCGTTTGCAATGACGATACCTATACTGATATGGTATATGAATAAACTAAAGGCTTATGGACAAAAACATAATTATTAACGTAGGGCGCCAACTGGGGAGTGGTGGCCACGACATCGGCAGGATGTTGGCCCTCGACTTCGCTGCCAAGTATTACGATCGTGAGTTGTTGAACCTCGCGGCCAAAGAGAGCGGCTTCTCGGAGAAGATCTTCGAGCAGAACGATGAGAAGAAAGGCTTCTTCAGAGGACTTTTCAATATGGGATCGCCTCATGTGAATAGCGGCAGCCTCTATAAGTCGAACTTCTCTCAGGAGAGTCTGTTCCAATTCCAGAGTGATGCTATCCGTAAGGCCGCCAAGGAGGGCTCGTGCGTGTTCGTGGGTCGTTGTGCCGACTATGTGCTGAGAGACTTCCCCAATGTGGTGAACATCTTCATCACCGCCTCGATGGAGTACCGTGTGGAACAGATCATGAACAAGCAGCATCTCAACGAGGAGGCTGCCAGGGCCTTCATTGAGAAAAGAGAGAACCAACGGGCGGAATACTACAATTACTATACTGGTAAGAAATGGGGCCATGCCGCCAGCTATGACCTCTGTATAGACTCGTCGATCCTCGGACTCGTGGAGACGGAGAAAATCATTGCCGAGTTCATCCGCAAGAAGTTCAAGGCATGAAGAAAATTGGCATCCTCAGCGATACGCACAGTTACTGGGACGATAAGTACCTGCACTACTTTGAGCCCTGCGACGAAATATGGCATGCAGGTGATATCGGCAGTGTGGAGGTGGCAGAGCGGTTAGCGGCCTTCCGTCCTTTCAGGGCTGTGTATGGCAACTGTGACGGTGGGGATCTCAGGCTGATGTACCGTGAGTTGAACCGCTTCAAGTGCGAGGATGTGGATGTGCTCATCAAACATATCGGCGGCTATCCCGGCAACTATGACTACTCCGTGCGCTCGACGCTCTATGCCAATCCTCCGCAGTTGTTCGTGGCCGGGCACTCACATATATTAAAGGTGAAATACGATAAGACCTTGGGTCTGCTGCATATCAACCCGGGAGCCGCTGGTCTGCAAGGCTGGCATAAGGAGCGGACGCTCATCCGCCTCGTCATCGACGGAAAGGAATTCAAGGATCTGGAGGTGATTACGTTAGGAGATCAGAAATGATGGAAGAGATATGGACATTCATTCAGACGTTGTGTAAGGGGACTGTACAAGGTGTCAGTCAGTACATTGACAATGACCTCAAAGACTATATGCCTCTGTTCCTCTTTGCGGCAGTAGCCGTAATCGCCAGACTGTTTGTCGTAATTTATAGGAAATTAAAGTCAAAATAATCATAGACAATGAAGAGAACGATTGTTATTACCGGAGGCGCAGGCTTTATTGGAAGTCACGTGGTGCGCCTGTTCGTGAACAAGTATCCCGAGTATCACATTATTAACCTCGACAAACTGACGTATGCGGGCAACCTCGCTAATCTGAAGGACATCGAGGACAAGCCCAACTACGAGTTTGTGAAGATGGATATCTGCGACTTCGATGCCTTCTATAAACTGATGCAGGACAAGAAGGTGGATGGTATCATCCATCTGGCTGCAGAGAGTCATGTGGATCGCTCGATCAAGGATCCTTTTACCTTCGCCAAGACCAATGTGATGGGTACGCTCTCACTGCTCCAAGCCGCTAAGCTCTATTGGGAAAGCCTGCCCGAGAAATATGAGGGCAAGCGTTTCTACCATATCTCTACCGATGAGGTATATGGTGCACTCGAACTGACACATCCAGAAGGCATCGAACCTCCATTCACGACGACGGCATCTTCGTCGGAGCATCATCTGGCCTATGGTGACAAGTTCTTCCTGGAGACCACGAAGTACAATCCCCACTCACCATATTCTGCCTCAAAGGCATCGAGCGACCACTTTGTTCGCGCATTCCACGATACCTACGGCATGCCTGTCGTGGTGACGAACTGCTCGAATAACTACGGCCCCTATCAGTTCCCCGAGAAGTTGATCCCGCTGTTCATCAACAATATCCGTCACCGTAAGCCGTTGCCCGTCTATGGTAAGGGTGAGAATGTGCGCGATTGGCTCTATGTGGAGGATCATGCCCGTGCCATTGACGTGATCTTCCATGAGGGAAAGATTGCTGACACCTATAATATTGGCGGCTTCAACGAGTGGAAGAACATCGACATCATCAAGGTGGTGATCAAGACCGTCGATCGTCTGCTGGGTCGCAAGGAAGGCGAGGATATGGATCTCATCACCTTCGTGACAGACCGTGCTGGCCATGACCTCCGTTATGCCATCGACTCTACGAAGTTACAGAAGGAACTCGGTTGGGAGCCTTCGCTCCAGTTTGAGGAGGGTATCGAGAAGACCGTCCGTTGGTATCTCGATAACCAGGAGTGGCTTGACAATGTGACTTCAGGTGACTACCAGAAGTATTATGATAATATGTATGCCAACAGATAAATTAGATTATGAAGAAGATCTTGCTTTTAGGCTCAGGAGAACTCGGTAAGGAGTTCGTGATTGCCGCCATGCGTGCTGGTCAGTACGTGATTGCCTGTGACCGTTATGATAATGCGCCCGCCATGCAGGTGGCTGATGAGCGCGAAGTGTTTTCCATGCTCGACGGTGATGCCCTCGAGGCTGTCGTCAAGAAGCACCAGCCCGACATCATCGTGCCCGAGATTGAGGCCATCCGTACGGAGCGGCTCTTCAAGTTCGAAGAACAGGGTATTCAGGTGGTGCCATCGGCCCGTGCCGTTAACTTTACGATGAACCGTCGTGCCATCCGCGATCTTGCCGCCAAGGAACTGGGTCTTCGTACGGCGAAGTATTTCTATGCCAAGACCTTCGAGGAGTTCAAGGCTGCTGCCGATGAGATCGGCTTCCCCTGTGTGGTGAAGCCATTGATGTCTTCTTCTGGTCATGGTCAGAGTTATGTGCATAATGAAGGGGAACTCGAAACGGCCTTCAAGGAGGCGATGGAGGGCTCACGTGGTGATGTGAAGGAGGTGATCATCGAGGAATTCATCGACTTCGACTCTGAGTTCACGCTGCTCACCGTCACCCAGCAGCACGGATGGCCTACGCTGTTCTGCCCGCCTATCGGTCATGTGCAGAAGAGTGGTGACTATCGTGAATCGTGGCAACCCTATAAGATCTCGGATGAGGCCCTGAAACAGGCTCAGATGATGGCCGATAAGGTGACGAAGGCACTGACGGGCGCAGGCATCTGGGGCGTGGAGTTCTTCCTGACCAAACAGGGTGAGGTGATCTTCTCAGAACTCTCACCCCGTCCGCACGATACGGGTATGGTGACATTGGGTCACACCACGAACCTCAGTGAGTTTGAACTGCATCTGCGCGCCGTGCTCGGACTGCCTATCGCTGGCATCCATCTGGAGCATGCTGGTGCTTCAGCAGTCATCCTCTCTCCCACAGAGGCTAAGACGCCCGTGGATCGTTCGCTGCTGCCCTATAATCTGGAGGATGCGCTCAAGGAAGACCGCACGCGCATTCGTATCTTCGGCAAGCCCGAGGCCCACAAGGGCCGTCGTATGGGCGTTGTTCTTTGCTACGGTGAGGTGGGTGATGATGTCAACGCCCTCCGTGACAAGGCCAAACGTCTGGCGAAGACGGTTCTCGGTACGGACCCATATACCAAGTTTGAGCACTAAGAGAAGGAAATGATAGAGACACTGCAGTCACTGCGCTTCGTCTTTGTGATGATGATTTTCATGTCACACTTTGCCTATCAGGACATACAGGCATTTGAGGCGGGCGGTGACTGTGGTGTCGCTTTTTTCTTTATTCTGAGTGGATTCGTTCTTTCCCTCCGATATGGCGGTCAGATCCGCGAAGGCTCGTTCCATTATGGACGTTTCCTGAGACGTCGCTTCTGGAAACTCTATCCCTTGCATCTTCTGTGTCTGCTGTTCTTCCTCGTAGTGAGTAAGGCAAACTTGGATTGGTCTGTCCTCCTGAATGTGTTGCTTTTTCAGGCATGGATCCCTGAGCCGGACTACTATTTCTCGTGCAACAGCGTTTCATGGTTCTTGTCCAGTCTGTTCTTTTGCTACCTCTTGTTTCCATTCGCCTACAGACGGGTGTCGAAGTGGTGGGCGTCTTTGGTTCTCGTGGCGTATCTGACCATCCTGTTCCTGACTCCCTACGATCAGGTGAATGCCATCCTTTATGTGAATCCGATGGTGCGCTTTGTGGATTTCTATCTGGGCATTCTGTTGTGTCGGCTGTATGAGCGTGGTTACAACGTTCCCTCTCCGAAATGGATGGAGTTGCTGCTCGTTGTGCTGCTGATAGTTGCCTTGGTGGTCTATCCCTTGATGGATGCCAAGTTGCGTAATGCTCCCCTGTATTGGTTGGTGCTGGCTCCTCTGATTCTCGTTTTTGCGAAGGAACGGGGTGTCGTTTCCTCGTGGTTGCGACAGAAACCGATGCTGTTGCTTGCCTCGTTGACGATGCCACTGTTCATGACGCATCAGATGTTGATAGGCATTCTTTTTCATCGGTTCCCTGACATTCCAGTAGTTGTCATGCTTTTCATGTCTGTTTTCACGGTGTTGGTTGTGAGTTGGCTCATCGACCGTCTTGTTCTGAAACCGATAGGTAGGCTCATATAATAATTCCATCGTAATTCCGTTATAATAATATGAAAGGTGATAAAGCAAAAATCATAAATCTTCCAAAGATCGTTGACCCACGTGGCAACCTGACGGTGGCCGAGCAGATGAAGAATGTGCCGTTTGATATTGCTCGTGTCTATTGGACGTACGATATCCCCTCGGGCGAGCGTCGCGGCGGTCATGCCCATCGTACCTGCGAGGAGATTGTTATCGCTGTAAGCGGCTCCTTCGATGTGGAGGTGTTTGATGGTCACGAGCGGCAGACGTTCCATCTGAACCATCCCTATCAGGGCTTGTATATTGGCACGGGTGTGTGGCGCACACTGGAGGATTTCTCCAGCGGAGCCGTCTGTCTGGTGCTGGCCTCAGAATTGTTTGATGAGGACGAATACATCTA
>JAFYPG010000091.1 GCA_017547605.1 Prevotella sp. | reverse complement strand
GACATTTCTTCAAAACCGCCTTCAACGATCGAGTGGGAGTAGGCGGAAACCTTAATGAATAGGGGCTAAAGCGGCTGCAAATCGTGTATTTTCGGGATTTGCAGCCGCTTTCCAGTTAAAGAATGTGAAAAAATAGGTTTTTCACATTATTCAATAAAAGTTTTTTAGTCCTTTTTTCGTACATTTGTACCCAATATGACTATAAACTTAGGTATATATGAACGCTAAACTAAAATCAATTGCCAATTCCTTTGCAGAGGAGTATTGCAGCGACGCCATCTATCCGGCGCATTTGTTCAAGGCAATCCTGCATAAGGAAATCGGGCTCGTCCATTTCATTGAGAGTGAACTGGACAAGGACTATTTCTATTTACAGGACTGGGCTGATGTGCAGATGCAGTTGGCACCGCGTGCAGTCCGTCCGATGCGTGACCTTGAGTACAGTGATGAGGCTCAGGCTGTCATCGACGAGGCAGAGAACTATCAGGTGAAGTTCAACCTTGACGAGTGTACGGATGTCTGTGTGCTCGCCTCATTGGTGACGCCTGGTGTCGGTTTCTCCTTCGACCAGTTGAAGACCCTGCCGCTGACCCCGTCAGACATCAGTGCGAAGATGGGCGGTGGTGCCAATGTGGAGGCTCCTTATATGGAGGGCGCCGAATTGACGAAACACACAGGTGGCAGTGCTGGTGGTAGCAAGGGAACTCTTGCCAAGTACTGTGTAGATAAGACCGCTATTGCCCGTGCTGGCAACCTCGATAATGTGATCGGCTTTGAGAAGGAGATCTCCGTAATCTACGAAATCCTTGGCCGTAAGACGAAAGCCAACCTGCTCATTACAGGTGAGGCCGGTGTGGGTAAGACCTCTCTGGTGAACGGCTTTGTCCGCGAGTTGGCTGCCGACCATGTACCAGGCTTCCTGAGCGGAGCTGTGGCATACGAACTTGACACGGCTGCCCTTGGCGGCGATGCCCAGTACAAGGGTGAGGTAGAGGATCGCTTCAAGAACGTCATTACCGAGGTGGAGAATCTGCCGAATGCCGTGCTGATCATTGAGTCTATTGATAAGTTGTTTGACAAGCAAGGCTCGTTGTTCGGCGCTTCCTCCATCCTGAAGAACGAACTGAGCAAGGGTCGTCTGCAACTGCTCGCCACTTCGAGTATCGACGGCTATACGAAGAATATAGAGACTGACAAGGAGATGACCTCGAAGCTGGAGAAGATCACGGTGGAGGAGCCCACCGCCGATCTGACGCTCCGTATCCTGAAGGGTGCCATCCCTGCCTATGAGGAGTATCACAAACTGACCGCTGACGAGACCGTGCTTGGTGATGCCATCCGTCTGGCCAAGCGCTATTTGACGGAGAAGTCGCTGCCCGACTCTGCCTTCGACCTCATCGACCGTACGATGGCCCAGGTGAAGACGATGAACGATCTGACAAGTAATATTATCGCTGGTCTGCGTGAGAAACTCGATGCCATCAAGACTTCTGCAGAAGGCAAGGATAAGGCCGACGAGGGACTGATGAAGGAACTCGACTGGCTGAACTACGAATTGTTCAACAAGGTAAGTTGCATTCTGCTGGCTGGCGTTGATTCTGATACCGATTTCAGTAAGATCGCCACTATCCAGGAACGCATCGACTTCCTGGCAGGTGTTCTCGACAAACTGACGGAGCTCAGTGCTGAGCAGCGTACCGAACTGAAGAGCGACGACCTGAGTGCCGTTGTGGCTAAGCAGACGGGTATTCCTCTCGGTAAGGTACAGACCAAGGAGCGTGATCGTCTGATGGGTGCCGAGGAAACGCTGAAAAAGCGGGTTGTCGGTCAGGATCATGCCGTGAAGAAGGTGCTTGACGCTGTCTATGAGGCCCGTTCTGGTCTGAGCAAGAAAGGACAGCCGATGGGTTCGTTCTTCTTCCTCGGTCCGACAGGTACTGGTAAAACGGAGTTGGCCAAGGCCCTCGCTACCTTCCTCTTTGGTGACGAGAGTGCGCTGATTCGCTTTGATATGTCTGAGTTCAAGGAAGAGCACTCGGTGGCCCTCCTCTATGGTGCGCCTCCGGGATATGTGGGTTACGAGGAAGGTGGTCTGCTGGTAAACAAGATCCGCCAGAACCCATACGCTGTGGTGCTGTTCGATGAGATCGAGAAGGCTCACAAGAGTGTGTTCGACCTGTTCCTCCAGATCCTTGACGAGGGTAAGTTGCACGACCGTCTCGGACGTGTCGGTGACTTCTCAAACGCCCTTATCTTGTTCACCTCGAATATCGGTGCACAGACCATCGTGGAGAAGTTCAACAGCGGTGTCATCCCCGAGAATAACGAGTTGATGGACATCATGCAGGGCTACTTCCGTCCGGAGTTCTTGGCCCGTCTGACTGAGATCGTACCGTTCTCGCCGATCACCGACAAGACCGTGACCAAGATCTTCGATATCCACTTGAAGGGTCTGCTGAAGTTGTTGGAGGAGCAGAATATCGAACTGACGCTGACACCCGAGGCTCGCGAGACCATCGCCCTGCGTGGTTACAACCAGCAGTACGGTGCCCGTCCTGTGCTGGGTATCATCCGTAAGGAACTGCGCCACCCGATCTCTAAGATGATGATTGCCGGGAATGTGAAGACTGGCGATAAGATCGAGGTGCAGGTTGATAAGGAGGGTGCTCCGGTCTTCGTTATCAATGGTAAGAAGAACGAATCAAAGCCCGAGAAGAAAGAAAAGAAATAAATAGAGTTTATTCAAATAATTAT
>JAFYPG010000090.1 GCA_017547605.1 Prevotella sp. | reverse complement strand
TTGAAGGCTGAACAAATCTCCTTGTCATCAGTCGATGGCGATGGTAATGTCCGTACGAATCCCGAGGCTTCTGTCAGTGTACAGACGGGTAGGGTGAGCATCGAGACTATGAAGCCAGATGGTTCGCTGATTGAAGACAGTTATGTGAGCATCCATACTGGTGATGTGGATATCTCAACCGTGAATCCCGCATTGACAGAACCCGGCAAACCCGATGGCGACTATACCACTGGTGGTAGTTTCCGTGTGAACTCCAAGGATGTATCGTTTGTGGCCGCCGATTATAATCTGGCTGACGGCGAATATACGGAGTCTTCACTGACAGCCGATAGCGGCTTCTATGTGAGAATGCAGGATATAAACCTGCACGCTGTAGATACCGAAGGCAACAGTACAGGTAGCTTTAACCTGATAGCCGACAAGATGGCGCTGACGGCCGCCGACAAGGATGGCAACCAGACGGGATCTGTCGATGTGAAGGCGCTCGACCTGTTCCTGTCATCTAAGGATAAGGACGGTACGGCGACAGGTGCGCTGACGATGACTGCCAAGGATGTGAGCCTGTTGTCAATTGATAAGGATGGCAAGGCCCTCGGTCAGATGGTACTCAACGGTAAGGATGTGCATGTGAAGGCCATGGACCTCGACGATAAGGGCAAGGACAAGAGTCTCGCTGCTGGTAGTAACATGGTACTTGCGGCAGAGAACATGTTTGTCGGTCGTACAAAGAGTGACCGTCAGAGTAAGACGCTGACGCTCTCTTCTGAGAAGACCGGCGTCTATGGTAAGACGACCGCTGAGATGCAACAAGGCGAAGCGAAGGCTGTGGTACAGCTCGACGGCGGCAACGTCGCCATCGGCGGCTCGAAGTCTCAGTTCTATGGTGATAACACCATGAATGGCAAGACCGATTTCAAGGGTGACGTGACGGCTCCGAAGCTGACGGCCGACAATCTGGAGGCAAAGACATCATTTAAGAGTAAAAACATTAGCGACGGCATCGCTGTGCCTGGTGCTCCCTCGACAGCCAAACTCAGTGCTAAGTTGAAGGAAGATGACGCCCCGGAGTCGCAGGAGATTAAAATGGGTAATGAAGAAGAACAAGAAGAAGGAGCTGAATAAATATGAAAATTGCGATTGAATCACTGATCCATGAGATGGAAGGCCAATTGGGTGGTTATATTACCCTGCTGGTATATAGGTATGCCAATCTCTGTATTAAGTCCCAGCCGATGGCACTTCTGTCGGCCCTCGTGATGGATGAAGAGATGGGTGAGATGAAGATTGAAGAGACGTGTGCTGTATCGGTAACAGACGATTATCACATGACGCTCATGCCTTACGATCCGCGTTTTAACTTCCCGCTCTGTAAGGCTATTTTGGAGGAGCATCCGGAGTTTAAGCAGGAACTGGTGAAGCCGGAGGGTAGTGATGACGAGAACGAGCGTTACCTGATCCTGACCATGCCGGAGGTCAATAAGGACCGTCATGATGCGCTGATTGATTCCGTCAATGTGCTCTATGATGGCTGCAAGGCGAAGATTGACAAGACCAGCGCCACTTATCGGGTGAAGTTAGAAAAGAAAATCGTGACATTTCCTACTGATGAGGAGCGCGATGAGGCCAAAGCGGCTTTGGAGAAATCCATCAATTCCCACATGGAAATTCTTGATACGGTGAAGGCTGATAAGATCAAGGAAATTGAAGAGGCCTATCAGCGCTATCTGGACGAGCAGACAGCGAAGAAGTCGGAGGCTGATGAAAAGGCTGCTGCCCATGGACATCAGGCAGGGCAGCAGATGCGACTTGATACTGACGAATGATTATATTATAAATAAGGTATATGGGTAATTTCGTAACAATGGGAGCGATGCTCCAGTGTAATCAGGGAATGGCACCCTGTTCGCTAATCGTGACCGTGCCGCTGCGGCCGAAGTGCATGAATATGCTGATGGCCACAACGATGGACTTTACACCGGCAAATATTCCGACTTTCGGCATGTGCCGTTCGATGGCTAATCCGACGGTGGCGTCGGCCACCTCTGCGGCCATGGGCGTGTTGACACCGATGCCGTGTGTGCCTGTAATCACAGGCCCCTGGGCCCCGGGTAGCGCTCAGGTCAAGGTGATGAATATGCCAGCACTGACAGACAACAGTAAATGTATGTGTGCCTATGCAGGACAGATATCCATCACCAGTCCAGGCAATACGATGGTGTCGGGTAAATAAGGCATGAGAGGCGTTCCCTGCAAAGCAAAGCGTCAGAGTCGAGTGCTGCTGGCCATTGTCTTGATGGTTTGTTGGATGTTACCTTCTGATGCGCAGAAGATCAGCATCGAACAGTTTAAGCGGGTCAAAAAAGACCTGTTGAATCAGACGCCATTGCCAACAGATAAGAAACAGGCGACCTTGGACCTGTTGACCGACGAGAAGGGTTTTACCTTCAAGGCCGACGGGAAAGTGGAGGTTCAGGCAGAGGAAGGTGATGGCAAGTTGACCGTGCTGACACCTCACAAGACGAAGTTCCTTGTGATCAAACATCCAGACTATGGACAACTCACGTGGAAGGTGCCTGGCAAGAAGGGACTGAAGAAAAAGAAACATTATCAGGCGAATCTGCTGACAGACAAGCCTGGCAAGGAATATAAACTGTCGAAGCAATGGGTGGTGTTTAAGGTGACTCCTGAGAATGCCATCGTGCAGGTAGATAGTACGTTGTCGCTCATCAGAAACGGGACGGCACAGTTCAACCTCCCGGTGGGGAAACACCCCTACCGTGTGGAGGCGCCTTTCTATGAGGTGTTGGAAGATACACTGGAACTGGCGGATAGTGCAAAACTGATCGTACCAGTGGTTCTGCAGTCGTTCTACTCCTACCTGACCGTGCGAACCCCTCTGGCTGACGGGACGATCTACCTCGACGGACAGCCTATCGGCAAGGGAAGGGCAACAAGCGGTCATCTGCAGGCTGGTGAACATCATCTGCTGGTACTCCGTGAGTCAATCTGCTACTATGACTCGCTTGTCAGCGTGAAGAGAGGTGAGAAGAAGGTGATGGAACTAACCATGGCAGAACTCCAGCCGAAGCCGTCTTTTACGCGTCGAGCCATCAGACCTGGTATAGAGCAGACAGCGGTAAATGACACGGTGGCGACAAGGTCTGATACAGGAGTTGACCAGAAACTGGCTATGTCAGGAATGGCACCAGTGACTATCACGGCTGCTGATGACACGACGGAGATCTGGATTAACCGTGAACCCATGGCTTTCGGGAAATGGGAAGGTCAACTGGCGTTGGGCTACTATACGATCCAGACACGAAAAGAAGGATTGGAGTCGAATCCAGTCTTTATGTGGATAGATGATACTCTGCCGGTTATGCTGGACTTGAGTGCTCCGATGGCCAGTTATGGTCTGCTGAATATCCACAGTAATGTGGTGGGAGCAACTATCTTCATCAACGGGGTAGAAGTAGGGCAGACACCTTGTGTCGTGGAGAATCTGCCAGCCTCAAAGCCCTGTGAGGTGCGACTGAAGAATGAGGGATATAAAGATGCGACAGGCACTGTGACACCTATAGGTAATGACATGGTGGATGTCGAACTGAAGATGAAATTAGAATAGAAACGAGATATGAACAGCTGTTTTAAGCAACAGAAGGTCTCAACCGCCCATGTGATGGTGGTGGGATGCGGCGCCTTGGGAAATGAGGTGCTGAAGAACCTTGTGCTGCTTGGCGTGGAGCACATCGTCATCGTTGATTTTGATGTGGTAGAGATGGGTAATCTGTCTCGTTCCGTGCTGTTCTCAAAAGCTGATGCCGAGGCTCGCCGCCTGAAGGTGGATGTGGCCGCAGAAAGGCTGAAGAATATGAATCCCGCTGTTGAGGTGAGAACCATCTGTGGAGATATCGCCTATGACGTAGGTTTAGGACTCGTACGTCGGATGGACGTGGTCATCGGTTGTGTAGATAGCCGATGGGCGCGCTATTGTATCAATCGTCTGTGTATGCGTGCCGGTATTCCTTGGGTTGATGGTGGCATCGGAGAATTGGAGGGTACAGCCCGTGTGTTTGTGCCGGGACAGAATTGCTATGCCTGCAACTTAGGACCAGAAGGCTTGAAGGATTTGGCACGGCGGATGCCTTGTGCGGGTGTCATCCGCAGGCATGAGGAGGCAGGCGAAGCACCTACAACTTCCATCACGGCCTCGGTCATTGGTGCTGTTCAGGTGCAGGAAGCCATGAAACTCATCGACCGTGATACTATCGATGAGGGCCATCTGACATCGCTTTGTGGAAAGATGTTCTATTATGATGGTCAGCATCTGACAACGCGGATTGTTGATTTCAAGGCCTATGATGATGACTGCCCTGTCCACGAGCAGTGGTCGCCTGTACGTCCGACCCATCTCATGGACAAAATGACGATTGCCGAAACATTGGCAGATATCCGTCAGACCTTGGGGACTGGACAGGTTTGTGTCTGCCTGGAAAATGACTGCTTTGTGGATTTCGTAACAGAGCGTTCCAATGACCGTCGGACGGATGTGATGTGTCCCGGTAGGGCAGTGGAGCAGCGGGTTGCCCAGCATGCAGTGTTGCGAGGGATACCCAATAGCGGACTCTATCAGCATGAGTACCGTGAGGTAGATGAGTCGTTCCCTTATCTGACGCTGACGCTGGCACAGTTGGGGATACCAGTCAGTGACGTGCTGCATGTGGTGGCTGACGGGAAAGATTATTATTTGGAGATGAACGTAGCATGAGAATAGACAGGAATCTTTATCAGATCAGGGCCGAAGTGCTGTTGAACTATCTCTTCCCAGAGATGGCCAATGACTGGATAACCCAGTATAAGGGCACGTTCTATAGGAACTATAACGAGGACATCCTCTCTCTGAATGAAGACGAGGGTAGGGTGGTTCTGGCGCGTGATGGTTTCCTTCGCCTGCTGCCTGAGGGTCTGATGACTAAGGAAGACGATTTGAAGGGTGAAGATGCTGCCCAGAAGTTCAAAGCGTTGGAGTGGCGTCGGGAACTGTTGAATGAGGCATTCTCACCTTTCGATACTTATATCTTCCAGAAGAAACTGGCCATTGAGCGTACGATGTCGGAGTTGTTGGAGCAGAAGTTAGCCTATCTGCTAAAGGAATATTACAACTACGATATTTCCGCCGAAACGAATGAACTGGTGAAAGAGGCTGCCGTGCTGTTGCCGTTTGTCAGTCGTTGGCGAGGTGATTTATATTTTGTCGCGAATCTCTTGGGGGCACTGATGCAATGTCAGGTGGAAGTTGCTATCGACCGATATAGTCATTTGGATACGACCATCTGTTGGCAGCCCCGTGTACGGTATTCTGTTCTGATTCCAGGGCTAACGCCCGAAGAATACAGGGAGCGGACAGAGACGATGGAACCGTTGGTGGCCTTCCTCAAGGAGTGGTTCATCCCCTTTGACGTTCGATGCGAGGTGAATATCAAGGAACATCACCCTGTTCAGGGAACACATGGCCGGGTGACCCTCGATTATAATACAGAAGTAAAGAATAATAAAGAATAAGATAAGATGATGGATCTGAATTCAAGAATCAACTGGTATCCAGGCATGGAGATTACGGCGCAGACCTTCATTGGCATGGAGGAGAAGCTGGATCTTCAGCAGCGGATAGCCATTCGGGCGGCTCTGGGGAGTACACGGATGGGTATGTTACCGGGTGCAACGCTGAAATGCAACGGAACCTTCGTCAAGAACACCTTTGAGATAGACCATCTTCAGTGTACGGCACTTCTGCCGTCGGGCAGGATCCTGGATGCTGATGAGCAGGCGGTGATCCCCATACCGATGCTGTTTGGCGACCGCTACTACCTGACAATAAGTCTCGGTGATACCAACACGGAGTTTGAGAGGGAGGGTATTGCCTATGTCCGACCGCATTACGAGTATGCACTGCTGACACATGAAGAAGTTGAGGCTGGTGATGTCATGCCTATGATGCGATTCAGTGTGAAGGATGGCGTGTTTTCTATTGATACAGAGTACATACCTCCTTGTCTGCTGCTAACAAGTGATCCGCGCTTTGCCGATTATGTGGGAAAGTTCGTGGAACAGTTGACGGCTATCACCTCCCATCAGAATCTGGAAGACGGTGACGGGAAGAGAGCCTTGCTGCATTACCTCTTTATCATGAAAGGGTATAACCTGAAGAACAGTGTCCATGACTTTGTGATGTTCTTACAGGAAATTACGCAAGCCATGAACTATTATATCATTACCCCGAATACGGATCAGCCGTTGGAAATCCCGGAGCCGACACAGGTCGATGTTCAGTTGTGGCTTGACTGGTTTGGTAACTTCCTGACGGGTGCCGTGGCTATTCTTGACAAAGTCGTGTTGGTGGATAACACGATCGACTACGATGCTTTGCTGAAACAGGCTAAGGCGGAACTGTATGATCAGTTGCACGAAGAGTTGATCGTGAAGTTACTCTCCGAAACAAAGGAGGAATTGCTGAAGTTGGTGAAGGAGGAACTGCAGAACGCCCTTGCCCAACAGACTCAGACACTGACGGACTACATCAACGATACGTTGAAACCAAGTCTGCAGCAAGAGTTCAAGGCCGAGTTGAAGAGTTCGTTGGCTGTGATGGAAGACGACCTGTCGGAGAAGATTTACGAGCGCCTATACGAGGAACTGTTCGAACACCTCTTCAATGCGCTCTATGTCCCGGAGCCCGAAGACGAAAAGTTTGTACCACTTATCTGATCAAGACGTATGGCATATCTTTCAATACCTTTAGAGGTGAAGAAGACCGGGCTTGCTCGGGAGAAGCAGATCAAGAAGTCGCTTGACGAGTCACTTCATATGTTGTTGACAACACCACGATACAATAATATCAGTGATCCGAAGTATGGCTTTGTCTTCAACAACATGCGCTTTGAGATCTTTGACGAGCATGAAGGCGTCATCTATAATTCCGGTGATACGATCTACGAGAGTGGTCTGCAGGATATGTATTCGAAGAAAATCTCCGGTTCGTCCAAGAATATAAATACTTTTGCCGCAGAACTGAAAGAGGTAGTGCAGCAGTATGAGAAACGGTTGGGCGATGTTGCTGTGACGATGACATACATCCGTGAAGAGCGTCTCATCTATATAACGATTAAGGGCATAATCCTCTCAACGAAAGAGGAGTATGTGTTCAATAATACGTTGAAAGTATGGAAGTAAATGAAGAGAGAACATGAGACAGACAATATTTGAAAACAAGCAAAGGGCTGACGAATTGATTCAGGAAGCTCTCCGTATCTGGCGGGGAAGTGATCATCCTGATCAGTTGGAGGGTATCGAACAGGATCCGGTGTTCTCTCTGTTGATGACGGCATTGGCCTATCAGTCGAATGAGCTGGAGAACGATCTGGAGCAGATGAAGTCGGACGTTCTTAGCGAATTTGCGAAAATGCTCACATCCTATGAGGTTGGACATGCCATTCCCGCCACGGCAGTTGTGGAGACAGCATTGCAGGCCGGCGTAGGAGAGATGGAAATGACCGAGCGGCATGTGTTTACCTTGGCTGATACCTCTGCCCGTTTTATTCCGTTGCTCAGGACCCGTGTGCTGAATGCGACGGTTCGTTCGGTGGTTAGAATGGACGGAAGGCGCTGGAAAGTGTCATTGAAGTTCGATTCTCCTATATCAGACCTGTCAGGATTTTGTTTTTGCATCAGGAATCATTTCTTTAAGGAACTGAAGGTGTCTGTCAAGGGTCAGCCGTTGCCTATGATCAGTCCATGGGATTTCTCGGAACTGCCCCTTCAGCCCTGTTTCGATATAGATGCGATCCTCTATAACTGTTCTCAGACATACGCAGCCGCAGCCTCGTGCCTCGATCTCTTTGCACGTCAGAATGTTCGGATGTACTGTATCAAGTATCATCAGGGCAAGAAATTCATTAGTTCAGAAACTGACAGTCTGGATCTTGTGTTTGAATTTACGGGTATCCGCGAAGAATTTCTCTTCGACAAAGACAATCTCTCGCTGAATACAATGGTACTTGTGAATGCGCAAATCCATTCGGCTGATCTTTCTGCCAGCGCACCAGTGGTGCGAGTAGCGGGGGCGCAAAGCCAGAGTACAGAGTCTGATGGTATCAGTCAACAGTTCCTCCACCTGCTTCGCCCGTCATCAGACCAGTTGTTCGGGAATATACCGGTAGAGGTGCGGAGAGTGGATGCAGACCGTTTCAATCAGGCGAGTCTGGTCACGCTTCTGAATAATATGATCAGCAAGTACTATACGGATTTCTATGCTTTCCAGAATATACGGGCCGAGGCGAATGATCGGGTTATGCAGAATCTGATTGAGACATTGACACGGATGCGTGATGCAGCGCGGACGGATGTAGAACAACGTGTGCCTGGTGTATATCTGATGCTCCGGCCGCAGACAGACCAGCAGGCTAAACAGGCGAACCTGTCCGTGACCTATCTGACGACTCTGGGATCATCTGTCAATGCCCAACTGACGCCTAATAGCTCTTTTCAATCGCCCAGTGGCTTCAATGGACCGGCTACACGGCAGATTGCCGCACCAGTACCTGGTAGCGATGAGATGCACGATAAGAACGAGGAAGCCAGTCTGTCACGCTACTATCTGATTACGAACGATCGCCTGGTGACACCGGCAGACTTGAAACTGTTCTGTTATACGGAACTGCAGGTTCGCTTTGGTATCACCCGACAGATGGTGAAGAGCGTTTCAGTCAGTCACCGTCAGCAACAAGACCGTTGGAATGCAGGCTATGAGATATTGGTGGAGATTGTCCTGAATGACAGTACCTTTATCCGCCGTGGCTTTGAGGATAAGATACCTCAGGCGGAAATGATCCTGCAAGGAATGATGAGCGTTAGGAGCACGAACATTTACCCGATACAGGTCACAATACAGATTGATAAACAAACTAAATAGGATATGGAAGATTTCTTTTTGGATATTGCATACAAAAATAAAACGGTGCGATTCAAGGTGGTAAACCCCGATGCACCTTTGAGCACGCTGGTCGATAACCTGCGTCATGCCATCGGAGAGGATGGCCGTCTGATCTTTGATTTCCCGTCGATTGACCAGACTGGTGCACCTCTGGATTATTTCTTCGGGAAGGAAGATCCTGATGTGCATGAGATCAGGGTGCTGCGCCCGCGTATTGGTCATGAAGATCAGAAACTGAAGGATTATAATGTCAGGAATGGTGATTTGGTCTATCTGGTACCAGATCCTATTCCGGGATGAGTAATAAGACGGATGGACATGAAACAGGAAAGTCAACAGATCAATCCGGATATGCTTAGCGGGCGTAATCGTCGGCTGTGGCATGAATGGCATCAGTTGGAGCAGGGACTGGCAGGACGGCGTGACATCACCTTCGAGGTGTTGCGCAGAAATGCTGACGGCATTCCGACTGCTTATCTGATTGACTATCACCTGCGCAGCATCTGTGGCGTGGAGAATGAGGCAGACCTGAACGAACCCGGAGTGGAGAATACCCCTGTTTTTGCCACGGGCTTTCAGATGAAGATAGATATTCCCCATGGCTATCCCTGTGTCGATGCACCACCGTCGCTGAATTTTCTGACTGCCGATGCCTCAGGCAACCCTGTTGCACATCCCTGGCATCCCAACATCCGCTATTACGGTGCCTTTGCAGGTAGGGTATGCATCAATATGGCCGACACCTATACGGACCTGTTATGGGGTGTGGAGCGTGTGGCTTCCTATCTCCGTTATGATACCTATCATGCCTTGATGGAGCCCCCCTTCCCAGAAGACCTGAAGGTTGCAGCGTGGGTCACGCGTCAGGGCGAGCCTCATGGTTGGATTAGTTTTGAACAATAGATACAGACAAATGAAGATAAAACATAAAATCATCATACTGCTCTCCTGTTGGCTATGGCTGACGGAACTTCAGGCGCAGACTGTCAGAACCATCAGTGTTGCGCAGGGAGCATCCTATACTGACCATATATCCCTCAAGGAAGACAGTAAGGATATGGATCTGATGGTTAAGTTTGTTTTTGCTGAAGAGACGAATACATTGACGGTGACTTTGATTTCATACCGTTCGTTGTTCGTCTTCTGGGATAATGTGCACTATAAACCGCTGTTCAAAGGCCGTACATTAAGACCAGAACAGTTGCCATACGTGGTTGAGTATAATCCCAAGGACAAGTACAAGGCAACCAAACTATTCCGGGCGACGATACCCGAACCACGGTCTGAATTCTATTTCAAACGCTGGATTGACTATGAAGGCCTACAGCCGGCTCCACAGGACTACAAGATGGTGAATGATTATATCGCCCAGGCATTTGATATACAGAACAAACGTACTCAGGTGACAGTCAGGCTGCATGATGTCTTCCTGATGGAAAAGATGGAGAAGAAGAAATACAATCGTTATGACATCCCCTTCGGACGGGATCTGGATCTGGTATATCAGGTCACGATTCTACGAAATCCCTGCTTTGGCTTGGATGAGGATGTGGCTGCTGCCAAGAATGCCTTAGAGGGTGTTTCGAAGAGTTACCGTTCATTGAAGGGTAAATATAAGAGTGGTGTTGTGGGATCGGAAGAGTCGTTGAATCTTTTCAAGGAACTCAAGAGTACTTTACAGGGACAATTCCAGCATCATGACGGACAGAGCGATTGTCAGGATATCCAGATGGCATGGGATGAATACAATAATTATGTTGATTCGATTGGTGCCATGAAGTGCGTTGTACAATCAGAAGACGGACTGGGACTGGGAGGCTCCGGTGGACTCGCATCTGAAGGTGTCACGGTTCTGATATCGAAGTCGAGGCAGATCGATAAACTGGTTTCGCGTTGGCTCGTGAGTGTTGATCCGATTGAGCGGCGCGATTTGGAGAACCAATGTGAGACATTGATCAAGGAGATGAATACCCTCGTCGGGAAGAGTAATGGTAGTACAGCGGAACAGCGGCAGGCTATTGCCACTTTCCGTGCTGCCGAACGATATTACCAAAGCACGTGTAAGCAGTAAGATGAAGAAGTGGCTTAGACATATAGGACTCATGTTGTTCTTCGTCTGTCTGGCAGGGACAGTGAGGGGACAGGAGGTTGCACAGCCCCTGTCACCAGATGCCGAGGCGTTGCAACAGGAGATTGCGGCACGTGTTGCCCAATTCTCTGATGAGTTTAACCAATTGCTGGTCGTTGGAAAGGTTAACCTTTCCGTGAGCAGCGATATGGGTGTCTCCAAGTCGATTGTCACAGCCATGGAACAACGGATGCAGACCCTGAACCTGACATATAACCAACTGGATGTCAAGTGGAATACCTATTATCAGGCACAACAGATGGATATAGCCAATAGCGAGGACCTGATGAATATGGTGGCCCGGATTGAGGAATTGAAACAGACGGTAAAGGATACGCTGGATGCTAAGACACAGGCAGTGGAAGCCGTTTCCAATTTCGCTAATGCCGACGAGTTCATTATGAGTCAGGTAAACGTCTATAAACAGCTTTATAAGAAAGCATATAAATTGTCGTTGGTAGAGAAATTGACACCTAAGTTGGAAAAGGTGAAGGCCAAGGAACAGGTGATCTTCGGGGATCTGCAGACCAACTATAATCAGGCGAAGACGGCCTGTGAGATTGTCCCCTCGTTATCAAAGCGCATGGAGACCCTTGGCGAGCAGTTCGTTATTATGAAGAGTGTCTCAGAGAAGGTGCAGGCTTTGGAATATAAACCGTTTATACAACGGGTTAAGGACTATGTGCTCGGTGTTGCTGCAGTAGCTATCATCCTGCTGTTCCTGAATGGTATGATGACGCGCTTCAAAGCCTACCGTGAGAAGGTGGCCAATTTGAAGAAGTTTGGTGATATGATGAATAATAACGGGAAGGATAATACCTATCCTACCATATAAATAGATAGAAGAAAGTAAAAACAATGATGATAAAGGTGTTTCGATTGTTATGGATGTCTCTTTTGGCTGTCTGTCTGACCAGCTGTGACGGGGCGACTGATGAAGATGTTGATCTGGATGACATCTTCAGTACAGAGTCTGTTACAGACAAGCAACAGCCGGAAAATGCCATGAAAGTGATTGGACTCAAGTTCACACCAAGATATAAGCAGTTCACTGTCCAAACAGGTATTATGCGTGACTTGGGACCCTATGCATTGACAGATACTAATCAGGTCGTTATCAAGGCAACAGAAACTGTGGGCGGTCGTGTGAATCATACGACGAGCAAACCTGTGCTTATACAAGTGAAAAACTCCGAGGCAGAGGAAGTGGCAAAGAAACATATCAAGGTGCTGGTATTAGTTGATTTGGCACAGCCTCAGTTCGTTGTCGATCAGGAACGTGCCGCCGTCGGTGAGATCCGTACGGTCTTCGACCACGACAACCTTTTTGTGGCTTTCATGTACGGCATGAATGTGACAGAGACGATGGAGGCTTCGGACTATGTGATGGATACCTATTTCAAGTCCCAGCCCGACACCTATAAGTATCTATACCGTTCTCTGATGCTGAAGAAACGGGAAATGGCCGACCGCACAGGGGTGTGGGGTGATGCCAAAAAGATGGGACTGGTGGTGTTCTCTGATGAGAAGGTCTATGGTGAGAATGACACGCCCATTGATCCCCAGCATTTTGAACTTCAGGGCACATTGGTGAAAGATACTCTGACCAATGACAGCCTTTCCATCAGTTCTGTTCTCTTCAAATCCCAGAGTGAAGGGCAGGACGATGTTGAGGCCAAGAGCGTCATGAAGGTTGTCTGTAAGAACTCCAGCGGCCTCTATTTGGATAAGTTCAATTGGACGGAATTAAAGAATAATCTGATCCTTCAAGACGGTGAGATTATTCTGGCCAATGAGTTTATTTTCGAGAATCCTGACGGTAAGGTGTATCGTGGTGATCCCCATACGATGCGGATAGAGATATATGCCAAGGATACCGAGGAGATGATAGGCTCTGCAATGACGAGCATATACTTGGGCAGTGCCTATAATCCGGTAATTGTCAATGGCAGCCACACCATATGGATGTTCATTCAGGGCATCGTAACGGGTTTGTTGTTCATGTTGTTGGTCTATCTGGTGTTCCAGTTGCTGATACCTTATATCCAATACAAGTTGTTTGAAAGGAAATACGTACTCAAGTATGTGCCTGGTAACATGAGTTTGGGCAAGGTGCTTATCACGGAGTCGTGCTATTACTGTAAGGGCCGTTTCAAGGAGGGTGACACCATCGTGGCAAAGTGTGAGCATGTAATGCACAAGAGTTGCTGGGATGAGAATGATTATCATTGTCCGGAGTATGGCCGCCACTGTAAGGACGGTACACATTATTATAATAATAAGAACCTTTTCGACACAAAGAACGCCTCTTTCTATATGAAGTGGATCCTCATGGCCATTGGGGCCGCCATCCTTACATGGCTAGTTTATATGGTCTATGTGACGGAGTATGATGCCCGCACCCAACAGTTTGTGGCGAAGATGTTGGAAGAAAAGGCCAGGGCTGGTTTGATGGGCGATCTGGCCATGTTCAATAGTGAGGGGCATTATATGGACTACATCCCGGCTTTCGGTCTGCTCATAGGTTTCTTCCTGACGATGGCTTTGTCAATCATGGCGGTGCGCAGGATGCAGATGAAGCAGCGGCTGTTGGATGTTCTCCTTCGTGCCGTCATCGTGGGCGTTGGTTCCTATCTCGCCTTCTTGACTTTCAGAACGATCTCATTGGCTTTTAATATCGTGGGATACCTGTCTGCCCTCATCGACTGGATTCCATGGGCACTTACTGCGATGATGGTTGTCTTTGTCTCTACTGTGGGCACCCGAATTAAGCTGAAGAAATATGTGTTTATTGTGACCACGGCATTGGGTGTGCTGTCGATGTATCTGTGGTCGTTTATTTTCACTGATATCACTCAGATTGACATTCGTGTGTTGCTTCTTTTCAGTTGCATTTTCTTTGCCGTCGGCCTCGCAGTGTCTGTGGCGGAGATGGCCCCGCGGTCGGAACATTACTTCCTGAATGTCAAGGGAGCCGTCAAGGAGATGGATGTTGCCCTCTTCAAGTGGTTCATGAATAATCCCGATGAAGTGGTCACTATCGGAAAGTCTATCGACTGTTCTTTGCAGATGTCGTGGGATATCAAGAGTCAGGTGGCTCCTATTCAGGCTGAGTTGCGGATGATCGGTAGTGGTGTCCGTCTGACGGCCGTAGAGAGCGGTGTGAGGGTAGGTAACAATCCATTACCTCCAGGACGAAGCATCTGGCTCTATCATAATACGCATTTCACCATTGGTGATACGACGTTCACCTATGTGGAGCGTGATATATAAAAACAGAAGATCTGCATCACGATGAGGTGATGCAGATCTTTGTTTTTGCAGAATGAATGTCTTACTTGTTCTTCAGCAGATCACGGATCTCTGCGAGCAACTCTTCCTGGGTAGGTCCGGCAGGAGCAGCAGGTTCTGCAGGCTCTTCTTTTTTCAGTTTGTTGATTCCCTTTATCATCAGGAATACACAGAAAGCGATGATGAGGAAATCGATGATGTTCTGGATAAACTGACCGTAGGCAAAGACAGCAGCGCCTGCTTCTTTGGCAGCAGCCAGAGTGCTGTACTCGCCATCGCCGAGGTTAACGAAGAGGTCAGTGAAACTGACACCACCTGTTGCCTTGCCGATAAGTGGCATCAGGATGTCATCCACGAGAGAACTGACAATCTTACCAAATGCACCGCCGATGATTACACCAACAGCCATGTCCATTACGTTGCCCTTCACGGCAAACTCCTTGAATTCTTTAATAAATCCCATAATCTGAAAGTTTTAATGTTAATGTATCATGTTTGAATTGTAATCTTCGTTTTGCAAACTCCGAATTGACATATCCTATATTCTATCCTTTAAAGCCTTATTCGTTATGTTTAATCTTTATTAAGACAGAAATCTTGTGCAAATATAGGAATTTTTTTGTAACTTTGCATCCGAAAAAGGAAAAAACTTCCAATAATACGCAAAAAAGTTAGTAAATTAGGTATAAACCCATTTAATTTTTAAGTAAAATGACAAAAGTAGCAATTAACGGTTTCGGCCGTATCGGTCGCCTCGCTTTCCGTCAGATGTTCGAGGCTGAAGGTTATGAAGTAGTAGCTATCAACGACTTGACCAGCCCCAAGATGCTGGCTCACCTGTTGAAGTATGACACCGCTCAGGGTGGTTTCTGTGGCAAGTTCGGTGAGAACAAGCACACTGTTGAGGCTGGTGAGGACTTCATCGTTGTTGATGGTAAGAAGATCACCATCTATGCTATTCCTAACGCTGCCGAGCTGCCTTGGGGTAAGCTGGACGTTGACGTAGTTCTGGAGTGCACAGGTTTCTATACTTCTAAGGAGAAGGCTTCTGCTCACCTGACCGCTGGTGCCAAGAAGGTTGTTATCTCTGCTCCTGCTGGTAACGATCTGCCCACCATCGTTTACAATGTGAACCACAAGACTCTGACTCCTGCTGACACTGTTATCTCAGCTGCTTCTTGCACCACAAACTGTCTGGCTCCTATGACCAAGGCTCTGAACGATTTCGCTCCCATCCAGAGCGGTATCATGACAACTGTTCACGCTTACACTGGTGACCAGATGATTCTCGACGGTCCTCAGCGCAAGGGTGATGTTCAGCGCGCTCGTGCTGGTGCTCAGAACATCGTTCCTAACTCAACTGGTGCTGCCAAGGCTATCGGTCTCGTTATTCCTGAGCTGAACGGTAAGCTGATCGGTGCTGCTCAGCGCGTTCCGACTCCTACAGGTTCTACCACTATCCTGCACGCTGTTGTGAAGGGTGAGGTAACTGTTGAGGGTATCAACGCTGCCATGAAGGCTGCTACCAACGAGAGCTTCGGTTACACTGAGGAGAAGCTCGTTTCTAGCGACATCATCGGTATGAAGTTCGGTTCACTGTTCGACGCTAACCAGACCATGGTTTCTAAGATCGGTGATGGCAACTCTCTCGTTCAGGTTGTTGCTTGGTACGACAATGAGAACTCTTACACTTCTCAGATGGTTCGCACCATTAAGTACCTCGCTGAGCTGAAATAATATCAGACAGATACATAAAAAATGGCCGTTCGATTTTGTCGGACGGCTTTTTTTATTTATCTTTGCCGACGAGATGCATAAGATGATTACGATATTAGGGCCGACAGCCTCAGGGAAGACGCCATTGGCGGCACGATTGGCGGCAGAGATCGGTGGGGAGATTATCTCTGCGGATTCGCGACAAGTCTATCGCCGCATGGATATCGGAACGGGGAAAGACCTTGCCGACTATACCGTTGAGACCTCACAGGGGGACAGGCACGCTGTGAGGATCCCGTATCATCTCATTGACATCCGTGAACCAGGTACGAAGTACAATCTTTTCGAATACCAGCAGGATTTCTTTGATGCCTACGAGGATATCCGGAGTAGGGGAGCCGTTCCTATCCTTTGTGGTGGGACGGGGCTCTATATCGAGGCCGTCTTAAAGGGTTATAAACTCTCACCTGTGCCACAGAATCAGGAACTACGCGACCGCCTTGAAGGTAAATCACTGGCAGAACTGACACAGATGCTCACGGAACTGAAAGCCAGGAATCATTCCAATATGCACAACACGACGGATGTTGATTCTTGTCAGCGCGCCATCCGTGCCATCGAGATAGAGACTTACAACCTGGAGCACCCCATGCCGAAAAGGGAACTTCCCCCCGTGGAGAGTGTGATCATAGGCGTTAATATCGACCGCGAACTGCGCCGTGAGAAGATCACCCGTCGTCTGAAGGCGCGTCTGGAGGAGGGTATGGTAGAGGAGGTGAGGGCTCTGCTTGATGAGGGTATTCCTTCAGAGGACCTAACCTACTACGGACTGGAATACAAGTTTGTGACAGAGTATCTGACGGGCAAACTCTCCTACGACGAGATGTTCACGCGTCTGGAGATCGCCATCCATCAGTTTGCCAAGCGTCAGATGACATGGTTCCGTGGGATGGAGCGTCGAGGCTTCACCATTCATTGGATAGACGCCACCCTCCCCATGGATGATAAAGTGAGACAGATCATGCAGATAGCCGATTTATGATAGCAGGAAAAGAAAATAAACAAAAATATGGAAGCAAAAGAAACGACCAAGTGGGGCATCCTGTATTGCCCGAAAGCAGGTATCTCAAACAAGCGCAAGCGCTGGGAGAAGATCCAGAAGGTGCTCGACGCCCGTCATGTGGATTACGACTTCGTGCAGAGTGAGACCAGCGACAGTGTGGAACGCCTGATGAAGATGATGATTTCCAATGGTTATAAGACGATCGTCATCGTGGGTGGCGACTCTGCCCTGAACGATGCCGTGAACTGTCTGATGATGGAGGAGAAAGAAGTGCGTGAGAGCATCGCCCTAGGTGTCATCCCCAATGGCGTGATGAACGACTTCGCCCGTTTCTGGGACTTCGACGAGGATGAGTTGGAGCAGACTGTCGATTGGCTGATTCAGCATCGCGTCCGCAAGGTCGATCTCGGCTGTATCCGCTACTCGAATGCCAAGGGTGAGAAGTGTCATCGTTACTTCCTGAACTGCGTCAACATCGGCATGACGGCAGACATCATGAACCTGCGCCGTCAGACGCGCCGTCTGTTCGGCTCGCGTACCTTGTCCTTTATCTCGTCGCTCTTTGTGATGCTCTTCCACCGTATGGAGTATAAGATGAAACTCAGGATCAATTCTGACGTGATCGATCGTAAGGTGATGACGGTCTGTATTGGTAGTGGTCCTGGTTATGGACAGACACCCAATGCCGTACCCTATAACGGTATGCTCGATGTTAGCGTCGTGTATCATCCAGAGGTAGTACAACTGATAGAGGGACTGTGGCTGTTGGTGACAGGACGTTTCCTCAACCACCGTAGTGTGCATCCTTATCGTACGAAGGAGGTGCAGGTGGATTATGCCAAACATGCCATGGTAGGTATCGACGGACGGCTGATGAAAACGCCTGTCGGACACTATCAGATCAACGTCGAGCAGGAGGTTATCAACTTCCTCATTCCTGCATAAAAATTTGTTAAATAATAGGAAATCCTTTGCAGACTGCGTATTTTTTCTTACCTTTGGGGAATTAAAGACTAATATTTCAATAATTAAATACCTTTAGACAGGAACTATGAGCTATTTACGATTAGAAAAAGCCGTGATGACTAACCTGCAGGAGAGTCTCCGTCGTGAATTCCTCCGAACCAACCGTTCTGGTGCCTACAGCAGTTCCACGCTGGTGGATTGCAACACGCGTAAGTACCACGGTCTGTTGGTGGTGCCTGTACCTGAGCTTGACGACGAGAACCATGTGCTCTTGTCATCGCTCGACTGTACGGTCATCCAGCATGGAGCGGAATTCAACCTCGGCCTCCACAAGTATCAGGGCAACGCATTCAGTCCTAACGGACACAAGTACATCAGAGAGTTTGATGCCACCACCGTACCTACGACCACGTATCGCGTAGGTGGTGTCATATTGAAGAAGGAGGTGATCTTCCAGCATTATGAGGATCGTATCCTGATTCGCTATACGCTGGAGGACGCCCACTCGGCCACGACGTTGAGGTTCCGTCCGTTCCTGGCTTTCCGCAGCGTGCGCCAGTTCACCCATGAGAACGCAACGGCCAGCCGTGAGTACAGTGGCGTGGATAACGGCATCAAGACCTGTATGTATGCCGGCTATCCCGACCTCTATATGCAGTTCTCCAAGAAGAATGAATTTGTCTTCCAGCCCGACTGGTATCGCGGTGTGGAATATCCGAAGGAGCAGGAGCGTGGTTATGCCTCCAACGAGGATCTCTATGTGCCTGGCTATTTCGAGATGCCCATCAAGAAGGGTGAGAGCATCGTCTTCTCAGGTTCCACCTCCCAGATCAAGACCTCCACGCTGAAGGCCTTGTTCGACAAGGAGGTCGGTGAGCGCGTGCCTCGTGATAATTTCTATCACTGTCTGGTCACTGCCGCCCACCAGTTCCATAACCGCCAGAAGAACGACGACCGTTATCTGTTGGCTGGTTATCCCTGGTTCAAGGCCCGTGCCCGCGACACCTTTATCGCTTTACCGGGTCTGACGCTCTCCATTGGCGAGCAGGATTACTTCGAACTGGTGATGAAGACCGCCGAGCGTGGTCTCCGCGAGTTTATGCAGGAGAAGCCGCTCAGCGTGAAGATCTACGAGATCGAGCAGCCCGACGTGCCTCTGTGGGCCGTATGGGCTATCCAGCAGTACGCCAAGGATGCAGGCAAAGAGAAGTGCTATGCCAAGTACGGCAAACTGCTCAACGACATCGTGAAGTATATCGAGAAGGGTGGACATCCGAATCTCCGTCTCGATGAAAACGGCCTGCTCTACTCCAATGGTCGTGACAAGGCTGTCACCTGGATGAACTCCACAGCCAACGGCCGTCCTGTAGTGCCACGCTCTGGCTATATCGTGGAGTTCAACGCCCTCTGGTACAACGCCCTGAAGTTCTGCGCTTCGATGGCTGCTGACCGTAAGGACGAGAAGGCTGCCGCCCATCTGGAGGAACTCGCTGCCAAGGTGAAGGCCTCGTTCGTGGAGACCTTCGTCAATGAGTACGGTTATCTGCTCGACTACGTCGATGGCAATATGATGGACTGGAGTGTTCGTCCGAACATGATCTTCGCCGTGGCTCTCGACTACTCGCCGCTGTCCCAGCAGCAGATGAAGAGCGTGGTGGATATCTGTACGCGTGAACTGCTCACGCCGAAGGGCTTGCGCTCCCTCTCTCCGAAGAGTGGTGGCTATAATCCGGTATATGTCGGTCCACAGACCCAGCGCGACTATGCCTACCATCAGGGAACGGCCTGGCCATGGCTTGGCGGTTTCTACATGGAGGCCTGTCTGAAACTCTACAAGCGCAGCCGCCTCAGTTTCATCGAGCGTCAGTTGGTGGGCTATGAGGACGAGATGGACTACCATGCCATTGGCACCATCTCTGAGCTCTTCGACGGTAACCCGCCGTTCCACGGACGTGGTGCCATGTCGTTTGCGATGAACGTGGCAGAGATCCTGCGCACGCTCAAGCTCATGGATAAGTATTCATATCAAAAATAAGGAGGAACGACGATGAAAGTATTAATGTTTGGATGGGAGTATCCTCCTCATGTATTTGGTGGACTCGCCACTGCTAACTATGGAATCTCCGAGGGTCTGAAGGCCCAGGGAGATATAGAGACCGTGCTCTGCCTGCCTCATCCCTTTGGTGATGAGAGCCAGCACGCCTGTCGTATCGTCGCTATGAATGCTGTGCCTATCGCCTGGCGCGATGTCGATTACGACTACGTGAAGCAGCGCGTGGGCAATATCATGGATCCTGATTACTATTTCAAGCTCCGTGAACATATCTATGCCGACTTCAACTATATGAACGTGAACGACCTTGGTGCGATGGAGTTTGCTGGGGGCTACCCTGGTAACCTGCACGAGGAGATCAATAACTACTCGATCATCGCTGGTCAGGTGGCCCGTGCTGAGGAGTTCGATATTATCCATGCCCACGACTGGCTCACCTTCCCCGCTGGCATCCATGCCAAGCAGGTGAGTGGCAAGCCCCTGTGCATCCACGTCCACGCCACGGATTTCGACCGTAGCCGTGGTAAGGTGAACCCCACCGTCTATTCGATTGAGAAGAACGGTATGGACTGGGCCGACTGTATCATGTGCGTGTCGGAACTGACGCGCCAGACGGTGATCCACCAGTATCATCAGGATCCGCGTAAGTGCTACACCGTGCACAACGCCGTCTATCCGTTGCCCGACGAGTATCAGGCCATCCCGCGTCCTGACCATACGGGCAAGGAGAAGGTAGTTACCTTCCTCGGCCGTATCACGATGCAGAAGGGTCCTGAGTACTTTGTGGAGGCCGCCACGATGGTGCTCCACCGTACGCGTAATGTCCGCTTCTGCATGGCTGGTTCTGGTGACATGATGGACGCGATGATCCACCTCGCAGCCGAGCGTGGCATCGCCGACCGTTTCCACTTCCCTGGCTTCATGCGAGGCAAACAGGTCTATGAGTGCCTGAAAGCATCTGATGTATATGTGATGCCTTCTGTGAGTGAGCCCTTCGGTATCTCACCGCTGGAGGCTATGCAGTGCGGTACGCCTTCGATCATCTCGAAGCAGTCGGGCTGTGCTGAGATCCTCGACAACTGTATCAAGGTTGACTACTGGGATATCCACGCATTGGCTGATGCCATCTATTCGATCTGTCATAACGAGTCGCTCTTCCAGTATCTGAAGGATGAGGGCAAGCGCGAGGTGGATCAGATTACCTGGGAGAAAGTCGGTACCTGGATCCGCACACTCTATCGCCGCACACTCGGCTGGGAACAGTAAGATTAAACATTAAAGATTAAACATTAAAGAGTTATGAAAACGATTTGTTTATATTTCGAGATACATCAGATTATTCATCTGAAGCGCTACCGTTTCTTTGATATCGGTACTGATCATTATTATTACGATGACTACGAGAACGAGCGTAGCATCACCGACATCGCCGAACGT
>JAFYPG010000011.1 GCA_017547605.1 Prevotella sp. | reverse complement strand
GCCTTCAAAGTTGAATACGCCGTTATCGTCCCAACCGTGTTCGTCATCGCCGATTAAGAGTCTCTTAGGATCTGTTGAAAGAGTTGTCTTACCTGTTCCTGAAAGGCCGAAGAAAAGAGCTGTGTTCTTTCCTTCCATGTCTGTGTTTGCACTACAGTGCATTGAAGCCATTCCGTTAAGAGGTAAGAAGTAGTTCATCATTGAGAACATACCCTTCTTCATCTCACCACCGTACCAGGTGTTGATGATGCACTGCTCACGGGTAGTGGTGTTGAAAGCAACACAAGTCTCTGAGTTCAGACCCAGTTCCTTGTAGTTCTCAACCTTAGCCTTAGAAGCATTATAGATCACGAAGTTAGGCTCGAAGCTTTCCAGTTCCTCAGCGGTGGGCTGGATGAACATGTTCTTCACGAAGTGTGCCTGCCAAGCCACCTCCACAATGAAACGAACGCGCAGACGGGTAGCCTCGTTGGCACCGCAGAAAGCGTCCATCACATACAGGTTCTTGTTGCAGAGTTCCTTGATGGCGATCTCCTTCACCTTAGCCCAAACCTCCTCACTCATGGGATGGTTATCGTTCTTGTATTCCTCAGAGGTCCACCATACTTTGTCCTCGCTCTGTGCATCCTTCACGATGTACTTGTCCTTAGGCGAGCGACCAGTGTAGATACCGGTCATCACGTTTACGGCGTTGAGTTCGGTGTTGACACCCTTGTCAAAACCTGTCAGGCCTTCTTTTGTCTCTTCTTCAAAGAGGTACTCATACGATGGATTGTGAGCAATCACGGTAGAACCAGTGATGCCATACTGAGTTAAATCTAACTTTGCCATATTACTAATCTTGTTTTAATTGTGAATATTATCCTTGTTATTATTTTTTGCGCTGCAAAGTTACAAATTAGTTGCGAATTGACAAGTGCGAATTTGCAATTTTTTGCGCGCACACAATTCTTTTTAGGTTAAAGTATTTAAAAAAGAAAATCGGAGTGGCGCTTTTGCCACTCCGACATATCACTTTTAACCCTTATTTGACATACCAAATGTCTATTTCAGAATCAATTTTTTAGTGACGGTCTTGCCGTTTTGGGAGGTGACGGTCTTGATGAACAGTCCATTAGACGGGTTGGCTACCTGACGCCCCGTAAGGTCGTAATACACCGTCTTGGCCTCCTTGGAGGCTGTACCCGCAGCAGAGATACCCGTCATGTCAAGAGTGAAGTCCAAGGTAATGGCGGGACCATGTTGGTCTATGCTCCATTCCTTGGTAAGTGTGTCCTGCTTGTAAGTCACCAGTTGGTAGACGACAACGCATTTGCCGTCTTCAGAGGGCATCCACTCCGTCTGCATGTTCATTCGTTCATCTGCGCCCATGGCACCGCTATTTGTTTCATAAGTACCGGGCTTGTCCTGAGCCACACAGTTCTCTGGGAAGCATGTTTGAAAACGACCGTTGTCGAGGGTCTGGATGTCGTAGATACCGCCAATCTGCACACTCTCTGTTGTCATGTTCTTGACATAGAGGTTGGTGGGCATCTCGATACTCCCGAAGGCATCAGTCACGTAATCCGTGAGAACAAGAGTGGAACCATCCTCAATGATGTTACCCTCCTTGTCAGTAAACTGTACGGGGAATTCACTTTGCGCCTGTATGCCTAGCGCTATGAGGAGTCCCCAGAATAGTGTCAATAGTTTTTTCATAAGCTAATGTTTTTTGTTTCTATTTCTTATTTGTTATAAATGATCTTTGGTTGCCTGTAGTACACCGCTGTCGTTATAAACGAAGGCGACGATGCTGATATTCTTGATATTCCAGTCTGGGTCAATGGCTTGGGTGTATTCTCTGGTATTCGTCTCACCCTCCTTGATGGTGAACTCCTCTCCCCAGGTGCCATTGACGGCCTGCCTGAACACATGGTTGTGCACATAGTCGGCATTGGTTGTACCGTCGGGCATCAGTTGCAGGGCTATGATGCCGTCCTCTAAGACCCATACTTGTAGTTTGCCACTGATGGCACCGTCGGTTCCCGTGGCTTTGATACTGATGTGAAGGGCCTTGTCTGTATCTGCCGTGACCTTTGCGCTTAGGGCAATAGGGGCGGGTTTTGACAATTCCTCTTTCACGGCAGCCGCCCATTCGGGATAATTGACAGCGCCGTGACGGTTGACCAGACCGACGGGCTGATATTCCAGATTCCAGTGGTAATAATATTCGTCGCCCGTTTCTGTGGCCAGTCCCAAGGTCGTGGCGTTACCGCTGAAGCCCAACGGTCCGCCGTGGATACCGACAGCCACCACGGCAGTGTCACCATATTCTGCCATCAACTGCTCAATGACCTCCGTCCCTTTCGGACAGTTGATACAGCGCTGACCCGTGAAGTCTTCAAGTAATACTGCCCGCTTGCTCGTGACAGGCTTCTCGTAGATCAGCCTGTCCTCGCGGTCTATATGATCGCAGGCGTTCAGCAGCAGGGCCAGAAGGCAAATCGTGATGTATCTCATGTCAGAAGTTGTAATTATATGAAACGGTGAAGCCTGTCGTAGCAGGAATCCAGCGGCACACGCCTCCGGAACAGTTATAGCCTGCACGGGTGCGGCCGTAGCCAGCCTGTAGCCGGTGCTGTCCGAAGTTGCAGGTGACGAGTCCCTGATAGTAATGGATATGTGTCTCACCGACGTTATACATGTCGGAGACGGTGATCATCCAGTGGGGCACTAACGAGAGTTCCAGCAGACCGTAGGCCCAGTCGCCCTGATCATCCTTCGTCGTCAGGTACTGCACCTCGCCGCGCAGGGTGGTCTTGGGCGACAACTGGTATTTGCCGTCGGCAATGAAGATATCGGAGTGGATCATACCGCCCTCACCCTCGACAACGGTCTTATTGTATCGCTGGTTCATATACATCAGACTGAGTTTGAAGGCTTTCGACAGTTTGCGCGTCACCGTGATGTCCAGATCCTGATAATAGGTGTCGTCGCCCCATTTGAAGAAGGACGACGAGTAGCCGTCGGTGGCTGCCAGCGGGTCGTTCGTCGTGTCATAGAACTGGCGATCGATGGCACGGACGTAGGAGTAGTTCACCTTGATATTCATGCCATACTTGCCGCCCAAGGCCGTCTTGCGCTTGAAGTTATAGCCCAGTTCGGCCTGATAGGCCCATTCGCCGTCGGCCAGTTGCGTGGCATAGGGATAGAGGGCAGCCAGGGCATAGGTCTGGTCTTGTGTGAAGGCGGGCAGGTGGTTGATGGCCGACGAGATGCCGATGGCCTTCGACACATTGTTGGTACTCTTGAACGACATGTTCTCACTGCGCTTGGCTTGCAGCAGCACGCTCAGTCCTTTCTGTGAGTAGGACCCCGAAAGCATGGCGGCAGACCCTTTACGGAAGATGTAGTTGTTGGCAAACGAGGGATCTGCCCCCTTCTGTGCATATTCTGCCAGAACACTCCAGGGACCGCTATTCAGACTGACGCGCACATCCCAGGCGTTGACATACTTGGGGAAGTTGACGCGATAGGTTGGCGACACATAGACCTTCTCGTCGCTGTCCTCGTATTTGTTCACCCACGAGAAACCCGTCATGAGATGTAGGTTATGCTCCTGCAGGGTAGGAATGAGTTGGTCGATATCCACCTCCGCGTCAGCACCGCTGATGAGCGACTTGTTCCAGTTCCAATATCGGCGCTGTTTGCCAGAGAGTATCTTCAGCGTCACACCCTGCACGGGTTTGGCCACCATACGACCGCCCAATAGTGAGTTGTCGATGCCGAGGGAACGTTCCTCGTAAGTACGCAGGATGAAACCGGAACCGAACTGCTCATAGAACGTGCCAGCCGTGAGTTCCACCTTTCCCAGACGGCCCTTCACCCAGAAGTTGGGTACGCCCCAGCCTGCGAAGTCGTTCTCGAAACCTGGCAGCGGATGCTCCAGATACTCCAGACGGGCACCGGCATCCACATACTTGCTCTGTAACAGTAGGTCGGCATAGGTATTGGTGAGGAAGTCGCCCGTTTTCTCCGCCCCTGTCTTCTCATCAGTTTGGGGTAGGAGCATATCGCTCTGCACACTGCCCGAGAGCGTGATACCTTGTTCTGTTTGGGCAGAGGCGACCAGACAGCAGTAGATGGCGAGGATATATAGTAATGATCGTCTCACTATTGGATCAGTTCCCTAACCTTTTCTATTAATTCCGACTCACAGCCGTCGGTGTAGCCATTATGTTTATACACAATATTCCCCTGTCCGTCGCAGACCAGTACGAAGGGGATCATCTGGATGCCCAAGGCCCGTTTCAGGTCACCGTTGGGATCCAACAGAATGTCGTACTCCCAACCGTGGTTATCTACCAGCGGCTTCACCTTGTTGATGTTCTGCGCCTGGTCGATGCTGATGGCGAAAAGTTTCACGCCCGTTTCCTGCTGCCAGTCCTCATAGACTTCGCTGATGGCATCCAACTCACGGTTACATGGTTTGCACCAGGTAGCAAAGAAGTCGATGATAAACGGTTTCCCGTCGTTTCTCAAAGTGTCTGTGCGCACGTTGCTGCCGTCGATCGTCCTCAGCGTGACGGCTGGCAGTTGTGCCAGGATGCTGCCCGCATATCCGGAAAGCATCAGGATGGTGATAATCAATATTTTCTTCATGGCTGTGGAAGTGTGATACTTGTTTCTTTTCCGTCCTTCAGTCGGATGAATACGACCGTGGGCATCACGGCCTTTCGTTCAGAGTCAAGACTGCGGATGATGACCTGGGCATTGCCCATGAAGGCGTTGAAGGAGGTCTCGCGCCTGTCGGGACCCAACAGACGCTCTTCGGCCTTGAAGCCCGGGTCGCCGTTGCCCCAGCCGAGGATCTCGCCATGTCCGCGCACCGCCACAAAGATCTTGTCGCAGGCATCAGGCACATAACGGCCCTTCTTGTCAAGGAGTGTGATATCGACTACCACGATGTCCTCACCATCCTGGCGCAGCGTCTTCTTACTGGTGGCGATACTGATCTTCTCGGCAGGTCCCGTGGTCTCCACGCGCTCTGTCAGCACCTTCTTACCGTTCTGATAGCCATAGGCCACGAGGCGCCCGGGCTGATAGGTGGTCTTCCACACGAGGTGACTGTCCTTCTCGGCCTTCTGACGGCCCAGTGACTTGCCGTCCTGTATCAGTTCCACCTCGTCCATGTTGGTGTAGGCCCATACTTCCACCTCCTGTCCTTCCTGTCCCTTCAGGTTCCAGTGTGGGAAGATGTGAAGCACGGGCTTGTCCGTCCAGGCGGCCTTCAGGTAGTAGGCCTCGTCCTTGGGGAAACAGCAGTAGTCGAGAATACCGAACTCACTGCCTGTGGCGGGCCATACCATCGGGTTGGGCTCCCCACGGTAGTCGATACCTGTCCACCAGAACACGCCTCCTGCCCAGATGTTGTCGCGGTAGAACTTCCAACCGCGTTCGATGACGTTCTTCTCGCCATTGGAGCGCTCCTCACCTTCTATGTTGATGCTCTTCATCCAACCCTTCACGGAGTCGGTATGATAGACGTTGCGCGTGCCGCAGCCGCTGGTCTCCTCCGTACCGATGATCACCCAGTCGGGATAGGCCTTGCGACGGTTTTCGACATCGTTCTGTACGATATAGTTGTAGCCGTGAATATCCACCTGCTTCACCACGCCGAAACCACCGCTACAGCCGTAGGTGTAGAGACGGGAGTTGTCGATGGTGCGGGCATAGTCGATCATCGTACGGGCTATCTTCTCACCCTTCTCGTTACCCTCGATCCACCATTCCTCGTTGCCGATGCTCCAGAGCGCCACCGACGGGTGGTTACGGTGGTCGATGATCATCCGTCTCAGCAGGTCCAGATGCTCGCGGTTGGTACCCATGAGCCTGTTCTCGTCGATGCAGAGGATACCTAAGGAGTCGCACACGTCGAGGGCCACGTCGGAGGCGGGGTTATG
>JAFYPG010000089.1 GCA_017547605.1 Prevotella sp. | reverse complement strand
GCCTTTCAAAATTGCAGTGAGTTGCAGAATATCAACTTTCCCCAGTCTCTGATACTGATTGCCCACTACGCTTTCGAGGGTTGTTCCTCGCTAACAACACTTGATCTTCCTGACGGAATGGAGGAGATTAACGACGGCGCGTTTAAGGATTGTAAAAGTGTCGTGTCCCTGCATATTCCCAACAGCATCAGTTTTATACCTACTGGGGCATTCTTGGGCTGCAGCAGTCTGGAGACAGTCGAGATGCCAGAGAGCGTAGGGGAGATATGGTCTGGCGCTTTCTCTAATAGTGGGCTGAAAACGGTGAGCATTCCAGAGACTGTCAAGAGTATTGGCTTTGGTGCCTTTGAGGGTTGTGAACAATTGACTTCCGCTCGGCTTCCTGACAACCTGACTATGATTGCATGGCGATTGTTTAATGGATGCACCAGTCTGAAAGAGGTTGCGATACCTCAGGGAGTGACAAGCATCGGACAAAGCGCTTTCAGGCAGACGAGGATAGTCTCTATCGACGTCCCATCGGGAGTGACAACGATAGGAGAATCAGCCTTCGAGGGATGCTCACATCTGTCATCTGTCACTCTTCCAGAAGGGTTGGAAACACTTGAAGATGCCACCTTTAAAGACTGTAAGGAACTCACATCCGTTAATTTTCCTGCCAGTTTGCTATCGTTGAATGGTAGTGTGTTTGAGAACTGCGTATCCCTTAAAGGCCTTGCGCTGAATGAGAATCTGCAAACGATCGGTTATCGCTGCTTCTCAGGTTGCAAGGGCCTTCGGTCTGTGGTTATTCCCAACAGTGTGGCCAGAATTTGCCAGGGTGCTTTCAATGAGTGTTCGTTTATGGAGACGCTGACGCTTGGCAGTGGTGTCAACTGGATAGAACAGTGGGCTTTTTCGAATTGTAGGAGCCTCGTGGATGTCTATTGTAATGCTGCAGTGGTTCCAGTTGCTTTCGACAATTCATTTGAAGGCTCGTATATCAGTTATACCGTCTTGCACGTGCCAGCCTCGGCGAAAGCAGATTACAGTGCAACTTCCCCCTGGAATCAGTTCGGAAGGATCGATGCCATCGGAGAGACGGCTATCAAGGATGTCAGGATAATGGAGGGCGAATCAAACGCTCCCTATTACGACCTCAATGGCATGCGCATATCCCAGCCTCGCAAGGGCATCTACATCAAGAATGGCAAAAAAGTCATAGTTAAATAAGAGGAGGACACACTAAGAATAGAATTATTTCTATCACGTCGTGTAGGTATGTACGCTGGAGCCTTGTGCCGAGGGCAGGTAGTTGATGCCCCACCAACACATCTGCAAGAGGATAAAGGAGATGACGAGCACCCACAGGGCCAGACGGGGATTGTGCTTTGGCAACTGGCGGTAGTGGATATAGACCAGATAAGCCAGCCAGGTGATGGCCGCCCAGGTCTCCTTGGGATCCCACGACCAGTAGTGACCCCATGCCTCCTTTGCCCAGAGTGCGCCAAAGAGCATGCCGATGGTCATAAAGGCAAGACCGACATAGACGAGATTATCGGTGATCTCAAACTCTTCGTCAGCGACCTTCTTCTTAAAGAACAAGAGGTATAACGCCATCACCGCTGAGGCGCCCAACACGGCATAGGCGAACATATAGACAATCACGTGAGGAGCGAACCACGGACTCTGGAGGGCAGGCATCAGCGTCTTGGAATGGATCTCGGGCTTGAAGAGGTTCACGCAGATGAACACCAAAGCCAGTACGGTGGAGAACGAGAGTATCCACCTGTATCTCCAGCGGCTATACACGATGAGCCCCGCCAGCGGCAGGAAGAACGAATACCAGAGGCGCGTCTCGCCCATCGTCCTTAATGGCGGACGCTCCAACGAGATCCACATCGAGAGGATGAAGGCGAAGAACACCAGTAGGCCGAGTGTCGTGGTGGTATAGCCCACCGTCGTCTTATCCTTCCACGCCGCCCAGGCTCCTGCCGCCCACAGCATGACTGCTCCTATCGCGAAATAGATGAAATGCTCCCAACTAATCATCTTTACCTTTTTACTTTTTTACCTTTAAGAAACATACACACGGCTCCAGCCAGCATCATGTAGATACCCGTATAGACCAGTGGCAGCCACGGGTCGCTCACCAGTTCCAATATCGAGTACTGGCTCATGGCGCCCATCTGTGTGTCGTAGCCGTATTGGTAGATCTTCCAGCCATCGACCTCTATGGGTTTGTTAACATCGACGGTGGCTTGAATTTTCTTCCCCGATTTCGTCAGGATCTGAATCTCCGAGGCGAAGCGCTTGGGCGAACCGTCATCGTATGTCTCCATGATAAACTGCTTCAATTCGATGGCGAGTGGCATCTCGCGGACAGCCCCCTCCTGTGTCAGTGCCCGCCACTCAGACTCGCCGACAGTCGTGATCATCTTCAGGCGTTGCATGTCCGCATTGCCTAATGTGGCAGTGGTCATCGCCAGGAACAATCCCAAATGATTCAGCAGGAAGGGGATGTCGCGAAGCCTACGGAGAATCACTACTCCCAGGATGACCGCCATATAGACATAGATCAGCACGAAGGGCCAGAACGTCAGCATATTGTTCAGCCATGTGCCGTTGACCGTCTGCCTCGTCAGTCCCATGATGATCGTCAGACCGACGGCATAGACCAGCGTAGGGATGGCCGCCTGATATGTGCCGATGAAACGGCAGGCATAGATCTTATTCCGTAACAGGAAGATAGCGGCAATGATGGCTAGGAACCCTGCCAGTACAACGCCGTTGACAGGCCAGGCAAAGGCCTCCCACACCACTGGGCCGACACTCAGTTCCAGTATCAGTCCTGCGCAGATAAGGCCTCCTCCGATGAGAGAGCCCTCCTTCATAGTCCAAGGCTTAATCCACATACTGGCTGCAAAAATAAGCATTCTTTTTGACATAGCCAAGGTTTTTCCGGAAACAATGCCACATCCTTCGGTCCGCAAGCCGAGCGCATCACCATCGAAAACGGAGAGATCGAGGGGCTTTCATAACGTCTTTAAAAGTAAAACAAGTTGTTTTACTATCGAAGGAGGCATCTATTTCATCCATTTAGACGTCATCTTTGAAGGTAAAACAACTTGTTTTACTTTTAAAGGTGATGTTAAAGAAAATGAGGTCACCTATATAACAAACTAATTAATAGCGGCTTACGCAGAAAGTGACCATAACCAATAAAAATCATAAAACTATTACAATTGAAAGTGTGAATAGAAAGAATTGGGGAGCCTCAACGAAGCTCCCCCTTGTATCGAAAAACCAGATTGTAGTTTCCTTTAGAACTTGAACTTATAGCCTACTCCGAGGAGATGGGTATTGGGTTCGTTGTCGTCATCGTCGTTGCGGACATTCTGGTAGCGATAGAAGGCACCGAGGCTGTGCTGTTTGGAGAGTTTCCAATCTACACCAGCAGTGTAGCGCACCTTCTGGAGGCTCCAGGCATTGAACAGTTCGACGTTGGCATAAGGGGTAACGGCGAGGCCTTTCTTGTCGTACTCGATTTGCAGTCGGCTACGAAGCACATTCTTTCCCTTACCGTTATAGGTCTTCTCCTTGCCATCGTAGGCATTGTCAAGATAACTCCAACGCTCACTGACGGTGTGCGAAGGACGATAGGTATATTGCCAGCGCTCTCGCAGTGAGAAACGGAAGTCGCCAAAGAGTTTCTTATCAAAAGTCAGTGAGACATTGAAGCGATGGCGTGGTGCCCAGTACTGGGCACGTTTCTTGGGATCACCAGCATTAGCATCGCCATCAATCACGGCATCATCAGTAGCTTCGTAATAACTGATCTTCTCATTATTATCATAGAGGAAATTATAGCCAGCCGAGGCCTTGAGCCACTTAGTGAGCTTATAATCGATACCAAGACCCACTGCCCAG
>JAFYPG010000088.1 GCA_017547605.1 Prevotella sp. | reverse complement strand
CATGACGAGAAGGTGAAGAACGATAAGATTGGTATCAAGCCCGGTCGTCGTGGTCACTATGGCCAGTCATTCTGGATTCCCATCAAGCACGTTATCCGTGCTGGTGATGCAGAAGAGGAAGGTGGCTCATACGGTTCTGGCCATCGTCTGAACAACATCATCATCATGCGTTATGCTGAGGTGCTGCTCGACTATGCTGAGTGCTGCTGCCGTACAGGTGCTGCTGACGAAGCCAAGAAGTATGTCAACATGATTCAGGAGCGCGCTGGTTCTAAGACCATCAGCAGCACTGTTGATCTGGAGACTGTGAAGAAGGAGAAGGCTTGGGAACTCTGGTTCGAGGGCTGCCGCTATCAGGACCTCATGCGTTGGAGCAAACTGGGTGACAGTGATACCTTCACCAAGGAAGGTATGGAGCACCTGAAGGTTCAGGGTAAGCACGTGCCTAACCTCTGCGACAAACTGTCAGAGAGCCCGAATGAAGTAGAAGCCAACTGGGAGGATTTGGTATGGGAGAATGGTTCTGAAGCTAACAGCCGTTTCTTCATCATCCACACCCATGACGCTATGGATGCCCACTATGAGGTAGGCTGGCAAGAGAAGCACAGATTGTTCCCCTATCCGCAGACTCTGTTGGATAACAATCCTGCCCTTCACCAGCAAAAAGGTTGGGAATAAACCATACAAGATAGTAGTTTAGTAATTAGACACATTGTTTTAGTAAAGGAAGGTGCTGCGTCGTGAAGACGCGGCATCTTTTTTTGATAATGGCTTATATGGTATATACCATGATATTGATACATATTCTAAAGTTTTTGTAACAATAACTATTAGTATATATCAAAGTAAATGTGTAATTTTGCATACGGATATTTCATCCCTCAAAAACTATCTGTATGAAGAGACTGTTTCTTGCTTTTTTTTCCTTGCTGACCCTTACCTCCTTGAAGGCTCAGGATGTTAGAATTGAGTTTATTTCACCTGGTATCGTCCACGTCACAAAGGGCACGCCAACCAAGTCGCTGGTGATCACAGCCAAACCAATGGCTGATGGTCAATGGTCCATGGTCAGTGGTCAATGGAAAAGCAGTGAACTCACCGTGAAGCAGGATCCCAAGACGGGCGCCCTGACTTTTCTCACGGCTAAGGGTAAGGTGCTGTTGCGCGAAAAGAGTTGTGACATCGCAAAAGTGCGCCAGACTTTCCAACTTGATAAGGACGAGGCCATCTATGGTCTGGGTACCATCCAGAACGGTAAGATGAACCGTCGCGGTGAGCACAAGCGTATGGAACAGTCGAACCTTGAGGATTTCCAGAACGTGTTGCAGAGCATCAAGGGCTGGGGCCTTTACTGGGAGAACTATTCACCCACGCAGTTTGATGACGATGCCAGCGGCATGAACTTTTCCTCTGAGGCTGGTGAGGGTATTGACTATTATTTCATGTACGGTGGCAGTGCCGACGGCGTGATTGCCCAGATGCGCTATCTCACGGGCGATGTGCCGATGTTCCCCTTGTGGACCTACGGCTACTGGCAGTCGAAGGAGCGCTATAAGACCGCTGCTGAGACAGAGAGCATCGTCGATCAGTACCGCGCTTTGCAGGTGCCCCTCGATGGTATCATCCAGGACTGGCAGTACTGGGGCTCTAACTATCTGTGGAACGCCATGGACTTCCTCTCCGAGGATTTCGCCACAGGTCAGCAACTCATCAAGAATGTGCATGCCAAGCACGCCCATTTCATGATTTCCATCTGGGCCAGTTTTGGACCACAGACACAGCAGTTCCGTGAACTCAACGAAAAGGGACTGCTCTTGCCTTTCGCCACCTGGCCGCAGAGTGGACTGTCGCATATCTGGCCACCCCGTATGGATTATCCCTCGGGTGTGAAGGTCTATGACGCCTTTAGTCCTGAGGCCCGTGATATCTATTGGAAATACCTCAAGACGCTGTTCGACTATGGTACCGATGCCTGGTGGATGGATTCTACCGATCCTGACTTCTTTGATCCGAGAGAGTCTGACTATACGCACCCCGTCTATGGCGGCACCTGGCGCTCCCAGCGCAATGCCTTCCCCCTCGAAACCGTCCGCGGCGTTTATGAGAAACAGCGTGCAGAGTATTCTCTCACCCCTCACCCCTCACCCCTCATCCCTAAACGAGTCTTCATCATGACACGCTCTTCGTATGCTGGTCAGCAGCATTACGGCTCCAATATGTGGAGCGGTGACGTGAACTCGTCGTGGGACATGCTGCGCAAACAGGTACCCGCCGGCCTGAGTTTCTCACTGACGGGCAATCCTAACTTCAATACTGATATCGGCGGTTTCTTCTGCAACGCCTACAACACGATGGGTCCTGCCTCGGCTCCGAAGAACCCGCAGTTTCAGGAACTCTACGTGCGCTGGATGCAGTACGGTCTGTTCTGTCCAGTGTTCCGCAGTCATGGTGCCGATGCACCTCGCGAGATCTGGCAATTTGGTCAGAAGGGCGAGCCCGTCTATGATGCCATCGAACAGATGATCCGCCTGCGCTACCGTTTATTACCTTATTTATATAGTACCGCTTGGCAGGTGACCTCGAACAACGACAGTTATCTGCGTCCGCTGTTCAGTGACTTCGCCAGTGACAAGCGCGTGTGGGACATGGCCGATGAGTTTATGTTCGGTCGCAGCATCCTCGCCGCCCCCATCCTCGATCCGCAATATACGGAGGAGAAGATCATCCGCACGGATGCCATGACGGGCTGGGACAGGAATAATGCCGACAGTCAAAAGGAAGAAACCGTTGTGGACTGGACGGCTTCGAAGACGGCCACGAAATACTTGCCGAAGGGCGCCACATGGTACGACTTCTGGACAGGTCAACGTTATCAGGGGGGCCAGACTATTACCCTTCAGACCTGCTTCAACCGTGTGCCGATGTTCGTACGGGCTGGTAGTATCCTGCCCCTCGGGCCTGAGATGCAATACGTCGGCGAGAAGGCGTGGGATCATCTTGAACTGCGCGTCTATCCCGGTGCCGACGGTTCGTTTACTCTCTATGAAGACGAAGGTGACAACTATAACTATGAGCAGGGTGCTTACACTACGATTGCTTTCTCTTGGAACGACCGTGCACGCACCCTTACCATCGGCGCCCGCCAAGGAAACTATCCCGGCATGATTCTCAATAGAAAGTTCACTGTTATCCTACCTGATGGACAGTCCCGTCAGGTGGATTACGACGGCAATGACATAACAATCAAACTGTAATCAATAAACCGCTAATGAAAAAATTAATTCTAGGTCTTTTCCTATCTGTGCCGATGATAGCGCTGGCACAGAATCCGATCATCCGCGACCAGTTCACGGCTGATCCAACTGCACGTGTGTTTAATAATAAGGTGTATCTTTATCCTTCGCACGACATTTTCCCGCCCGAAGGACAGCGGCAGGACTGGTTCTGCATGGAAGATTACCATGTATTCTCTTCAGAGAACCTCACCGACTGGACCGATCACGGTGTGATCGTTACCCAGAACAAGGTGCCCTGGGTAAGGCCAAATTCCTATTCTATGTGGGCGCCCGACTGTGTCGAGCGTAACGGTAAGTACTATTTCTACTTCCCGGCTGGTGCTGAAGGTCGTGGCTTTGGTGTCGGTGTGGCTATTGCCGACAGTCCCGAAGGTCCGTTCATTCCTGAGCCCGAGCCTATCAAGGGTATCAACGGCATCGACCCGTGCGTGCTCTTAGCATCCGACGGCAACGCCTACATCTTCTGGGGCAACGGTCGTTGCGCCAAACTTAAGGACAATATGAAGGAAATCGCCGACGATACACCGTCGGAAACCGTTAAGTGGGGTGACCGTGAGTTTGAGATGAAGGGCGTGAACTGCCTCAAAGACCTGCCCAACCGTCAGGCTGAAGGTCCGTTCGCCTTCGAATTTAACGGTAATTATTACCTGACCTATCCATACGTTCGTGAGAATACCGAAGTTCTCGGCTACGCTATGAGTAAGAACCCCATGGGTCCCTACGAGTACAAGGGTTTGATCATGGCCGAGCACGACAATGGTTGTTGGACTAATCATCACAGTATCATCAACTACAAAGGTCAGTGGTATCTGTTCTACCACCGCAACTGGTTCTCACCGCGCGACGACAAGCGTCGTTCGGCTTGTATCGAGAAGTTGTTCTTCAATCCTGATGGCACCATCCAGGAGGTGAAGCCCACCATGCGTGGTGTTGGTATTAACGCCGCTACCGAGAAGATCGAGATCGACCGTTACAGTGAGGCCAGTGCTGATGTGACCACCGAACTCATCGATACGATTAATACCTTCCGCAGTTACCAGGCTACTCTTCCCGTCAAGGGCAGTTGGCTGAAATATACCGATATTGACTTCGGTTGTCTTACCGATGGTTACTTCGTGATCTCTGCGAAGGCCGCTGACAATACGGTGTTCTATGTTCGTGAGAAGAATGCCGATGGCAAGATCCTCGCCAAGGTTGAGATGACCGTGAAGCCCGAGTCGCCTGCTGGTGCTCCCGCTATGTTCCGTCGTGACTTCAGCAACCAGTGGCTCACGATGACCGCTCCGCTGGAATATACCCCGAAGGGTGTCTCTGACCTGGTGATTACTTGCGAGGGTGATGCTGCTGTCAGCGTGGATTGGATCCAGTTCAAGAACCGTCCCAAGTACTTCTCGGCCGCTACCACACCGTCAGCCCAGCCTGACGAGAATGGCTTTATCCGTCGTTGGCTGCTCCTCGAGCCCATCGACAAGCCCAACAGTGGTAATACGGTCTTCACCGACTCTTATCTGCGCGAGAATTTTACCACCGAGTATTTCAAGGGTCAGCAGACCATCGTGCCGAAGAATGGTCAGAAGGTAAAGGCCGTCTATCAGAAGGTTGAGGTGGCTCCTGGCTTCGGTCGTGGCTTCGGACAGGAGCCTACAGAGCCCAAGGTTACCACTGTGAAGCAGGACCTCACCTGGCACGCCCTCGACAGTGAGAACTTCAACGTGAAACTCTTCCGCTTTGCCGAGAAGTGGGGTCAGCAGGTCTATGGTGTGCTCTTCTGGGCTGTCACCATCATCGACTGCGAGGAGGATATCGAGAACGTCCGTCTGGCTGTCGGTTCTAACTCCGCCTCTATGTGGTGGCTCAATGGTGAGGAGGCCCTGTTGCTCTCTGGCGACCGCCGTATGGTGAAGGACGACGCCATGTCGCCCCGTCTCACCCTGAAGAAGGGCCGCAACATCCTGCGCGGTGCCATCATCAACGGCCCGGGTATGAGCGACTTCTGTGTTCGCTTCCTCGACGAGAATGGTAACCCTGTAACGAACTACAAGGTAATTAAGAATTAAGAGTTAAGAATTAAGAAATAAGAGATTATGAAGACGAAATATCTGATAGGTTTATCCACTATCCTTTATACATTATCCATTAGTCCTGTAAGGGCGCAAATTGGCGCACCCTATATCCATGACCCCTCGACGCTGGCCGAGTGTGAGGGTAAGTATTACACCTTCGGCACTGGCGGCGGTGGCCTGATCTCTGAAGACGGCTGGAGTTGGAACAGTGGCGCTGATCGTCCTGGTGGCGGTGCAGCCCCCGATGTGCTGAAGATCGGCGACCGTTACCTCTGCATCTACGGTGCCACGGGTGGTGGCCTCGGCGGTGGTCACGCTGGCCGCATCCTCACCATGTGGAACAAGACCCTCGATCCGAAGTCTCCCGACTTCAAGTGGAGTGAGGCTGTCGAGGTGTGCTACTCCGACGGTATGGAAGATCAGGACGCCATCGACCCGGGTCTGCTCTTGGATCCTACGACTGGTCGTCTGTGGGTAAGCTATGGTACTTACTTCGGTACCATCCGTCTCATTGAACTTGATCCTAAGACCGGTTTCCGTGTGAAGGGTAACAAGGAGAAGGATATCGCCATCGACTGCGAGGCCTCCGACCTCATGTACCGCGACGGCTGGTACTACCTGCTTGGTACGCACGGCACCTGCTGCGACGGTGTGAACTCTACCTATAACATCGTGGTGGGCCGCTCTAAGAGTGTGGAAGGTCCTTATCTCGACAATGTTAGTCGTGATATGTTCCACGGTGGTGGTAAGATGGTCATTGCTGCCGAAGAGCGCGCCTGTGGTGCCGGTCACTTCGGACGTTTCATCGTTGACGAGGGCGTCGAGGTGATGTCGTTCCACTGGGAGGCTGACTTCGAACTGAGTGGTCGTTCTACGCTTGCCGTTCGTCCGCTGGTTTGGAAGAACGGTTGGCCCGTGGCTGGTGACAACTTCAAGGGTGGCAACCTGGCTATTCTGAGTGAGCGTCGTGGCTATGCCCTCGAACTGGCCGTCGATTTCGTCCGCATGCAGCAGCAGCGTCAGGGCTGGTTCAACCGCAACCAGATGCAGGAGCCTGCCAAGCCTATCGCCAACCAGACCTTAGACGAGGTCAAAGGTACCTGGCCAGAGGGAGACATCCCCGCCCGCATCGGTGACTATATGTACCGTCCTCACCAGCGCTGGACCGTTACGCCCGTCAATGAGGCAGGTGGCTATCTCAGCAATCCGTACTTCAAGATCACCATCGAGGGTACAGAGCGCGCCTTGGCTGCTACAGCCGATAAGGAAGTGACCACCGTCCCTGCCTACACTGGCGCTGATGAACAGCTCTGGCGTATCGAGCAACTCACCGATGGTACCTACCGTATCATGCCGAAGGCCATCCCTGGCATCGAGGGCACCAATACCACCTACTGCCTCTATTCAGCAGGCGACTCAACGCCCACCCTTGCCAAGTACGACTTCTCGAGCGACAACTCCAAGTGGAACTTCCGTAATCACTAAATGGTAATGGTCATCAAAAGGAAACATATCGTTATTGTTGTACTGACCCTGTGTGGCATTGCTGTCTTAGCGTGGGCTATTGGCAATTATATGGCCAAGCGCGCCAAGCAGGAGCAATACCAGCAGGCGTTGGCGCAGCGGTTCGACAAAGCAATGACCATCGCCTATCCGCTATTTGAGAATTATGTCCTTGTCATGGAAGACAGGGCGGATTCGATAGAGGCATTGGCTAAAAGATCCGAGGAGACAGACAGTCTCAGTTTTAATGCAGCCTTTGGCCTGTTATGGGAGAAATATGTTCAAACGCAAGGGGCGAGAAAAGGTCTTGTTCTGTTGGAAGAGTATGAGTATTTCAGAATATCTCCTTTGTTGAAGATGCTGATGGACTCTGGTGAGAAACGCCAGAAAGAGACCGAAGCCATCCAGAGGATCACTTCGGCAGGAGACGCTTTGGTGGAACCCTATTTGCATGCACGACAAGATTCTCTCATGAGTATCACCAAGCGTGCCCGGCAGTTCCTTTCCGATGGACTGGAGGTTCTGAAGCCCTATCGCAGCGAGAATACTAATTATCGTTCCTGGAGAGACATCCGCTAAACAATGAATCCCCGCCAATTGGTGGGGATTTATTATTGATAATTAAGGTTTGAAGCCTTTCTGCCAGACGGCCTTTACACCATCGCTGAAGTCGTAGAGGATATGACGACCTCCGATACGACGACCTGCTGGGAGAAAACCACAGACAAAACGGGTGATGTGATGTCGAATGTTGAAAGTCTTGGGATCATCAACGCCAATACTCTCAACACGAAGACTAAAGCGACCGATGCCGGGCAGAACGATGGTCTGGCCCTCACTTAGTTTTTCTTTAAGGATATCCTGCAGTTCCGTTACGACACCAATGACGGAGCCTTCCGAGAAACCACTATTACGACAGGCCTCTGCGGCAATCTCATCAAGTGTCACATCACCCTGGCTCACTGCTTTTGCAAAGTATTTTCCATAAGACTTGCTACTCTTGATGTTGTTTCTGATCAATTTGATATGTACTGCCATTTTTTAATTCTTATTTTTTATGTTTAACATCACTTTCCTTTTAACTAATTGAATATCAGTCTGTTTATTAAGGTGACCTTAAATGCGTTAACATCACCTGTTCCCTATAAAGTAAAACAACTTGTTTTACTTTGCAAAGTGGCATCTTTTTAGTGTTTATAGATGCCTCCTTCGACAGTAAAACAACTTGTTTTACTTTTACGGATTACTTCTCTTTCATACGATAGGCGGCTCCTTTTTTCTGTTT
>JAFYPG010000087.1 GCA_017547605.1 Prevotella sp. | reverse complement strand
GCAGAAGAGCAACGAACTGCCCCCCATCTACCCTGACTACTGCGATGTTACCATCCCGGAGAATATCGCCCCCCTGAACTTCCTCCTCCGTGCCAACTGCGAGGCTATCGAGGTCAAGGCCGGTGATCTCACCTTAAACGCAAGTGGCAATGAAGCCGTCTTCGATATAGACGATTGGAAAGACTTGATGGCAAAGACGGCAGGGAAAGAAATCAACGTAACGGTAACAGCCCTCATTGATGGTCAGTGGATCGAATATAAATCCTTCTCTTGGGAGGTGGTGAAAGATAAGGTCGATCCTTATCTCACCTACCGTCTTATTGAGCCCGACTACGAAATATGGAACCATGTGCAGATCCAGCAGCGCTGTGTGGAGAACTTCGACGTAAACGCTCTCGGCCATTACGAACAGTTGGAGAACCGCTGCATGAACTGCCATACCTACGCCAACCAGAATCCCGACCTCTCGATGATGTACGTACGAGGTCCAGGTGGTGGTGCCATCCTGAACCGTAACGGTGAACTGAGCAAACTGAATATCCCTGGCAGCGTCTATTTCTGTTTCAGTCCCAGCGGACGCTACATCACCTACTCCACCCAGAAGATCATCCCTGCCTTCCACAGTGATCCCAGCAAACGACTCGAGGTTTATGATGCTGCTTCGAATGTCTATGTGGCGGATATGGAGAAGCACCGTGTCATCACGTCTCCCCTGTTCAGCGACAGTCTGAAGTTCGAGACCTTCCCCACCTTCTCACCTGATGGCAGATATATCTATTATTGTTCGGCTGATACCGTCAGGCTGCCCAGCGATATCCACCAACTCCAATACCGTCTGGTGCGCATCCCCTTCGATGAGGCGACGGGCGCCATCGGCACCCAGATCGATACGCTCGTTCAGCGTGTTGCTGTGGCACAGCAACACAAAAAACAGTCCGTCTGTCACCCTCGCGTCTCGCCTGATGGCCAATATATCCTCTACACCGTTGCCGACTATGGCACCTTCCCCATCTGGCACCCCGAAGCAGACCTTCAGATGATGAACCTACAGACGGGAGTCATTGACACCCTCGCCATTGTCAATAGTGCAAAGAGCGACACTTATCATTCCTGGTCATCTAATAGCCGTTGGTTTGTCTTTGCTTCGAAGCGCGACGATGGTCTCTACGGCAAACCTTACTTCTGCTATATCGGCAAGGATGGCAAGGCTCATAAGCCCTTCTGTCTGCCCCAGCAACATCCCACGTTCTACGACAACAACCTGAAATCGTTCAACGCCCCAGAATTGGGCAAGGGGAAAGTACCCTTCGATGTCGATGACGTGGCGAAGGCGATGAAACAAGAAGCCATATCCTTTGAATAATAATAGCGGCCCGATGGGTCGCTATTCATTATTTCACCTGAGTCTCTATACGTTTGTCAGAAGCAATCTCGGTGCCGGCATGGTAGGCATCGAACTCCACCTTTGTCTTCGTGAAGTCAGGCACATTAAACGAATAGATACTCTCCTCGTAATACTCCTTCGGCTTCCGTTGTGGCAGCATGAAGGGTTTGGAGAATCGACCTTGTTCATCGACGCTTGCCAGATAGAGACGGCTATACAGTCCGTCATCCCTACGACTGGTAAAGACAATCCAGTGCGAATTCAGATTCCAGTTATGATAGCTGTCAGCCTTATCGCTGTTGATCTCCTTCAACTCGCGGGCCTCACCCGTCTGTAAGTCGAGCAGCCACTGATCGCTCTCCTCATGCCAGATGGAGAAATAGCCGTAATCCATCAGGGTAAAGAGGACATACTTGCCGTCGTACGAAGGCCGCGGCCACGTCAGACTCTTCCCCATCGCTACGGCATTGAAGATGGTATCCACCTGTTCACCATACGTAGCCGTCTCTGGATCAAAGGCGATCTTACAGAGATTATACTGTTCCTCCTTATAATGGGCAGGATAATCCTGTTGCAGACAGGTCATATAATACAAGGTACGACCGTCGGGAGAGAACACGGGCGAATTCTCACTCCAGTCCTTGGTAGAGAGCAGAGAATCCTTGATAATCTCATGCGTAGCAGGATTATACACAAACACATCGCTCGACAGGTCGAACACCTCGATACGTTCATTGGGAACGACATGGAAGCCCTGACGCGTCTGGTTCGTCGAGAAAGCACAATACTTGCCACTCGGATGCCAGTAGGGATAGACCATCGAACCACCCAACTGGTCGTTGCTGGCCTTGAGCCACTCGCGCTGTCCATCGATCTGGAACATCGTAGCCCCGTGATCGCCACGGACATGGAATACAAACTGCTGCGGGTCTGTCTGACGCGCTGCATGACAGTTGACACACATACCAGGCACCTGCGTATTCTCAATAATGGCATATTCATCGAAGGATGACAAGTCACGCTGATAGAGTCCCATGTGACTGAACACCTCATAACCTGGGGCAATACGGCGATAGGTCAGCCCCCACTCATCGAGGGCATACGGACTGACATTGACAGTAAAGTCCTGATATTGTTTCCACGCACCGTCTTTCTTCGTGCAGACGGTGAATGTCAGTTGTCCACCTTTGTTCTGCAGTGTCAGAGCATGCCAATCGTCGATGTCAAAATCTGCATAGTCGCCCTGCGCGTGAAGTTCACCACCCTTGGAGCCCTTTACCACCACATCCATCAGGTCGATATCCTCATCAGAGAAATTGAAGTTCAGTGGGGCGATCTCTGCCGGGATGGTCACACCGACATAGTCGGGATAGATCTTCGGCAGGTCGTTGACCAATGACGGATTCTCTACCTGACTAGTGCATCCCAACAGGACTAGGAGGACTAGCATTCCTAGCATATATAGTTTCTTCTTCATTTCCCTATCGTTAAGTAATACCATACCGTATTCCTGAAGCGATTCAACTCAGGTGAATTCTGATTCTGAGAATACGCCTGGGCGAACTCATTCATCTGCTGTAAGATGAGCTGACTGACCACTCCCCGTGGAGGTTGTTGGCGCTGTTGCATAAAAGCGAAGGCGATGGCCTCCTGACAATGGCGAGGATTATACTGAATCCTATTCTGCACCACCTGCACATACTGCATGAAGCGAGGGATATCACGATCCAGCAAGGGCAACATCACCAGATACTGTGCTGCCATCTGATTCTTCTGGTTGTGCATGAACAACTGTCCGCAGATCTTATCCAATTCTATGTCGCTAAACAGAAAATCCTCCTGCAAGCGATACTGGCGTAAGGTACCATATATCGGATGTTCGTTGATGGCCTTTTCGTTACCCAGCAAGTCCAGTATGTGCTGTGCCCATGGACGATAGAAGATGGTCTTCTCCAATATCTGAAGATACTTCCTTGCCACGTCGTACTGACCGTTGATGAGATTCGTTTCTGCCAGGCGTTTCACCACGCGCCCACTCTTATTGTAATTGGGAATCGCTTCCATCGCCTCGAAGGCGAAGCGCTGGGCCGTGTTCACCAGTCCCAGCCAGAAATAGATCTCTCCCGTCAGTTGCGTCGTGGCGAAGTTACGTTCAAAGCCAGGCAACAGACCTTCCGAACTATGCTGATAGAAGTCGAAGGCACGATTACCTAACTGGTTCGTCATCGCCAGTGCAAGGTTCGTGGCACTCACACTCATCGGCAGGTCAGGTGTCTTCTGTTCCGCCTTCGCAATGATGCCATGCCAGTCCTTCACTCTCACCAGATAGTCGTACTCGATGAGTTCGTATTTCCTGTCATCAAAGCCTCTGGGAATCAGCAGAATACCCAGGATGAACACGACAGCAAGGGAGGGCGCCAGTTTCATCCAGTTGAGATACCCCTTTCGATAGAGCCAATGCAGCAGGAAGATTAGAAGCGGCACGCAGACCAGCAGATAGGGCACCGTACCTGGGGAACGGTAGTAGTCGAGACCGAGAACCAGCCTCAACAATGGATAAGGCAAGACCCACGCACTTGCCAGAATCAGGGCCACGGTATAGATCAGTGCAGCCACGGCCAACGTCCATGGCGTCAAGAAAAGCGCCACTATGAGTACCAAAGGTCCAAGGAGCCAATAAAGCAACGGCATCATCACCAACATAAGTCCCCATCTGAAAACCTTATTCTGGGGGGTAAGACACCTCCACACCAACACGGCTACCATGGCTAACTCCAATGCCACAGCATAGGTCAGCAGCACACTCTCATCACCCATCGCGTACCATAGCAACAGGACGGGTAGGAAACATGGCTTATGCACAAAAGCCACCTTCCCGATGGTGTAAACCAACAGCATAAACAATACGGCAAGAATCAATGCGCCGATGGTCATGCTGTTATAGAACTGCACCAGAAATTCTGCCACATATCTGGCGAAGCCTCCAGGCTCAGCCATACGACTCCAGAAATAGTCGCTATCGAACAGGAACAGTTGGAACTGCTCCTGATAAGTGAGCGCAAAGGGGTAACGGTATTTCCAAAACAGGAATACCGCCACGCCGAATATCAGCGTCAGTAACCAGGGCCAGGAGTTACTCAGGAATTTCTTCATTCGTATCAGCATTCATCGTTACGATACGTCCATCAGGGAGTTGTCGCTTATAGGTGAGGGGATAGAGATCCTTCAGGAAATTACCTAATATACTACCTTCCAGATTCTTGGCCAATTGGCGGGTGTAGTTCTTATATACCAGATGGAAACTGTCGGCACGCTGCTGTATGTATTTGGCCTGTATGGAATCACCTTTCTTGTTCAGGTCGAATATATTCCTCCGCATCTTAGCCAACTGCACATGATGAATCTCTGTTTGTACCTTCCACTGCTCCAACGAGTCGTTCTGTGGTGTACCATAGGCATGACTGATACTATCAATCGTTACCTGAATAGTACCAGGCTCACCCACGACGAGCAACGGCTGCACGCCCATACGATAATGGTAGTCGAGCAGGATCTGGTACATCTGCATCGTGTCTTTGGTAAAGTGGAACTTACCATCCTTGATCTCCATGGAATCGACATACTCTGCTGTCTTCGGACCTGTGAGCGGTACGATAAAAATACGTTTGCCCTCATACTGCTCACCGTTCACTGTACCCTCCACATGGAACTTACCATCATTGACCTGCTGACAGCTATAGAACATCGTCACAGCTGCCACTGCCATGAAACATAATAGAATCTTCTTCATCGTTATATCTTTTATTCTTTTATCTTTACTTGTTCTCTGATATTATCAAACACCTGGCGATAGGTCTCGTGGGCATCCAGCGCCACCTTGGTCTTCGTGAAGTCAGGACAGTTGTAGGCATCCATCATCTCTAGATAATACTTGCGGGGATTCCGCTGGGGCAGGAGGAAAGGCTTCGACACCCTACCCTGCTCATCAATGCTGGCGAGGTAGAGTTTGGTGTACATCCCGTCTTCGCGCTTGGAGGCAAAGACGAACCAGCGGCTGTTCTCGCTCCAGTTATGGAAACTCTCACTCTTCGGACTGTTCACCTCCTTCAGTTCCCGGCTCTCACCCGTCTTCAGGTCCATCAGCCACAAGTCGGCATCGTCCTGACTCACTGGGAAGTTGCCTCGGCTGCTCACACAGTACATCAGCCAACGGCCATCGTAGGAAGGACGGGCCAATACATAGCTCTTATCTGTTGCAGGACCGTTCAACAAGGTATCGACCGTCTCATCAAACTGTCCTTTCCCTGCATCAAAACCGATACGACAGAGCGAGCACTTCACCTTCTCATATTCCG
>JAFYPG010000086.1 GCA_017547605.1 Prevotella sp. | reverse complement strand
GTGCTGGGATTAGCCGAAAGTTCCATCAGTTTTGTCCACTCTCCACTGCCATAGCCTGTTTCTTCCTCCAACTCACGCTTGGCTGCTTCTATCGGAGTTTCTCCTTCTTCGATCACACCACACGGCAGTTCGAAACAAGTACAACCCAGTGCATGGCGATATTGTCGCTCCATCACGAAATACCCGTCTTTTGTAATAGCAATGACATTCACCCAATCGGGATACTCCAGCACATAATACTCTGGGATGCTACGTCCATCGGGTAGTTCAACATCATCACGCCTTGCTGTCAGCCAAGGACGCTTAATCAGGTATTCAGTTCGCAGGACTTTCCATGCTTTTTCGTTTTTCTCCATACTCTACAGTTTGCCAGCAAGGGCAAACACCTTCTGCTTGATTTCATCTGTCTTCTGCTCGTCGATCTTGGCACTGACGTAGCCCATGTTATCTACGCCCCAATAGTTGCAGATGTCGCGGAACTCTGCGATAGCACCATCATAGACACTAGGCGAATAGGATGACATCAGCAGAGCCATCTTCTTCACCTTCGCAGGACTGTTCACACAGTACATGCGCTGGATGGGAGCCTGAATCTGTGCGCAGAGTGTGAAGTAGTAGATGGGTGCAGCCAGCACCAACACCTCTGCTTCTGCCATCAGCGGATACAGTTCCTGCATGTCATCTTTCTGGATGCAGGCACCATTGCCTTTATTGTGACAGTACTCGCAAGCCAGACAGCCTGTAATCTTCTTTTTTGCAACGTTCACCAGTGTCACTTCATGACCTGCTGCTTCGGCAGCTTTCTTGAACTCTTCCGCCATCCAAGCGGTGTTGCCGTTTGCTCTCGGAGAGCCTTGTAAAATCAGAATGTTCATAATCGTATTTGTATTTGTTTTAGAATTTGGCTGTTAATACACAGAAGGGGCAGGCCTCGTTGTGCTATGAAAAGGAAATCATAGGTCGGAGGGGCTGATGCCGAACTCGTCCTTAAAGCACTTGGTGAAGTAAGATGGTGCTGAGAAGCCTACGTCGTAAGCAACTTCTGAAATGGTTTTATCGGTTGTTACAAGCAACTGATAAGCGCGTTTGAGGCGTGCCGTACGCAGGATCTCAACAGGTGAGGAGTCTGTGACGGCCTTCACCTTGCGATAGAGTTGCACTCGACTCAGGTTCATATCGGCAGCAAGGTCTTCGACGCTGACATCGCTGTCAGACATCCTGGCCTCGACCACTTCCTTGAAGCGGGCCAAGAAGCGCGAAGTGACAGCCGATTCGCTCTTCTGGGCTTCTTCTTCAGTCTCTGGCGTTTCCTCTGGCTGCTCTGGTTCTGCAGGCAATTCCTCACGAGGTATGTTCCACAAAGTATCAATCACACGTTCACGTTGCATGGCCACCTTATTTAAATGGTAGCGGTAGAACAGTACGATAGCTATCAGCAGCAGGGCAATAATACCTACGGCCATCCACGTGACGATGCGCTGGGCGTCAAGTTGGTGCAGATAATCATCCGACTGCTCGTGCAACTGATCCAGATAGTCCGACTGTCGCGCAATCTCTTCATTCTGAAGCTGCATCACCTTCGCATTGTCGCGAGTAACAAGGGCACCCATCAACGGATTGTCTTTCTGATAGGGCTTGCCCTTGAGGATATTCATGGCCAACTGCATCACCTCATCTCCATGGGTGGGATAGATATAGGTAGCCTCGAGAACAGAATCACGCACACAGGCAATACCACCCTCCTTGCCAGGCAGACCGTCGATACCACAGTATTTAATAGAGGTGAGAGGTGAGGAGTGAGAGGTGAGTGATGATAGAGCCTTTGAGGCACCTACGGCCATACGGTCGTTCTGACCGAAAACAAAGTCGATATCTGACAGATCACCGTTGTAGGCCTTGATGGCTTTGACAGCACTTTCCTCCGTCCAGTCGCCCTGAAGCGAGGCTACCACCGTGATGTTCGGACATGACTTCATGGCATCCATGAAACCGTTATGGCGATCGATGGCAGGCGAAGAACCTTTAAGTCCCATGATTTCGAGAACCCTTCCCTTTCCTCCTAACTGGGTGCAGATATACTTGCCCATGATCCGGCCCATCTCGTAATTATCGGCACCGATATAGGCGGTAAACTTCTCTGAGTTAGTCTTACGATCGAACACAATGACGGGGATGCCCTTGTCGAAAGCCTGATCAATGGCAGGCGAGACGGTAGCAGCCTGATTAGGGGCTACAATCAGCAGATCGATACCATCAGCCACAAACTGGTTGATCTGTTCTATCTGTTTCTGATCGCTATCATCGGCTGATGCCAAACGCAGTTCTACATCCTCATAGAAATAGGTGCCCATCTTCAGTTCGGCATTCAACTTCTCGCGCCAGATATCTTCCGAGCACTGTGAGACACCTATTATATAACGTGGGCGCTGACTGGTACAAGCCGACAGCAGTACAAGTCCTAATAACAGTGTGATTATTGGTTTTAGTTTCATTTCAGTTATGGTTTTGTGTGCAAATATACGAAAATCTTATGAAACTATTCGTTCATTGATAGTAAAAATGTTGCAATGAACGATTTTTATTAGTATTTGAAACAATATTTATCGTCGGAGTGGGTCATTTGACGTATCTTTGCAAAAAATTTGCTAAGCCAGGCTGCACCTCAGCATAGAGCGAGCTCTCTGCG
>JAFYPG010000010.1 GCA_017547605.1 Prevotella sp. | reverse complement strand
GCTGAACTGAACCTTGTTTGGGATAAGATCTTACCAGTACTATAGTCTGTCATACCAAATTTACAAAAAGATTATGAAGGATTTCAATTACTACGCACCAACGGAAGTGGTGTTTGGAGAACAGAGTGAGGAGCAGGTGGCTGCTCTCGTGAAGAAATATGGTGGTACGAAGGTACTGGTACACTATGGCGGACAGAGCGCCCAGCGCTCCGGACTGCTTGATAAGATCTGTGGACTGCTCAAAGAAGGCGGCATCGAGTATATCACCCTGGGGGGTGTAGTGCCCAATCCTCGTCTGTCGTTAGCACAGAAAGGTATTGAACTGTGCCGTCAGGAGGGGGTCGATTTCATCCTCGCCGTGGGCGGCGGTAGCGTCATCGACTCGTCGAAGTGCATCGCCTACGGTGTCTGTTTCGAGGGCGACGTATGGGATATCTACTTAGGCAAGGCCGAACCGACGAGGATGCTGCCCGTGGCCTCTGTACTCACCATCCCCGCCGCTGGCAGTGAGATGAGCGAGGCCAGCGTCATCACCAACGCAGATGCCCCCCGCGAATCGGGGGGCAGGCTTCTGCCAGGGGGCACGAAGCTGGGCTATTCCAACGATATGTCGCGCCCCAAGTTCGCCATCATGAACCCGCGCCGCACCTTCACCCTGCCCCCCTACCAGACGGCAGCAGGCGTGACGGATATGATGATGCACACGATGGAACGCTACTTCACCAAGGACGATGACATGGACCTGACCACCGATCTGGCAGAAGCCGTACTACGACGGATGAAGACGGCTGTCTTCGACGTGCTGAAGAATCCTGAGGACTACCGTCAGCGCGCCCAAATCATGTGGGGTGGCAGTGTGGCCCACAACGGCCTGACGGGCTGTGGTGTCCATGATGACTGGGCTACCCATCAACTGGAGCATGAACTCAGTGGTATGTTCGACGTGACGCATGGTGCCGGACTTGCTGCCATCTGGCCAAGTTGGGCCCGTTACGTGATGCACGAGAACCTGCGCCGTTTCGTACGCTTCGCCGTCAATGTGATGGACGTGCCCAACGACTTCACAGACCCTGAGGGTACCGCCCTCAAGGGCATCGAGGCCATGGAACGCTTCTACCACGCTATCGGCATGCCCATCAACATCAAGGAACTCATCGGCAAGGATATCACCGACGAGGAGATCAAGGAGATGACGCGCAAGTGCAGCCGCGACTATACCGCCACCTGCGGTTGTCTGAAAGTGCTCAAGGCCGAGGACATGGAAGCAATCTATAAAATGGCAAGAGGATGAAGATATTAATAGTAGGTGGAACAGGCACGATCAGCAGTGCCATCACCAGACAGTTAGCAGCCAGCGGCCACGACCTGTGGCTGTTGAATCGCGGCACACGTAAAAACGAGGTGCCCGCCAGTGTCAAACAAGTGATCTGCGATATCGACGACGAGGCAGAGGTGTTGCGACAGATAGGCAACGAGCAGTTCGATGCCGTCTGTGAGTTCATCGGCTTCCTGCCCTCGCAGGTGGAGCGCGACATCCGTCTCTTCAAGGGGCGCACCCACCAGTATGTCTATATCAGTTCGGCCTCGGCCTACAACAAACCAGCCGCCAGCCATTACATCACAGAGGGAACTGCCCTCGCCAACCCCTACTGGGAGTACTCGCGCAACAAGATCGCCTGTGAGGAACTGCTGATGCACGAGTATCGTGACAACGGTTTCCCCGTCACCATCATCCGTCCCAGCCATACCTATTGCGAACGGGGCGTACCCGTCAGTGTACATGGCCTGAAGGGCAGTTGGCAGGTGCTGAAGCGTATGATGGAGGGTAAGCCTGTACTGGTGCATGGCGACGGCAGTTCACTCTGGACACTGACGTGGAACGAGGACTTCGCCCGTGGTTTCATCGGTCTGTTAGGCAATCCCAAAGCCATCGGTGAGGCGTTCCAGATCATGAGCGACGAGCAACTGACATGGAATCAGATCTACCAGTGCGTGGCCAATGCCTTAGGTGTGGAGTTCCGTCCCTATTATGTCGCCTCGGAATTTCTCGCCACCACCTCACCCAAGGAGTGGGACTTCACTGGCAATCTCTTAGGCGACAAGGCTGTCACCGTGGTCTTCGACTGCACGAAACTGAAGCGTGTCGTGCCAGGTTTCCAGGCCACCGTCCGTTTCGATGAGGGTGTGCGCCGTTGCATCGCCTACCTGAAGGAGCATCCTGAACTACAGACCGAAGATCCTGAGTTTGATGCCTGGTGCGACCGTGTCATCGTCGCCCAGGAGCAAGCCAAGAAATCATTAAACGGATAAGGCTATGAAAGGACAGATGATGCGTGTCGGTATTATCGGCACTGGGTGGATCGCAGAGAAGGCGGCCATCACCCTGAACGGACTGAAGGAATGTGAAGCCTATGCTGTGGGATCGCGGAAAAAAGAGACGGCAGAGGCTTTTGCTGCCAAGTGGAACATCCCAAAGGCCTATGGCAGTTATACAGAACTGATTGCCGATCCTGAGGTGGATCTGGTCTATATCGGTACGCCCCACTCTCACCATTTCGACGTGACGAAGGAGGCTCTGATGGCTGGCAAGCCCTGTCTGGTGGCGAAGGCCTTCATGGCGAACTATCGTCAGGCGAAGGAGGTCATCGACCTGGCTCATGAGAAGAAAGTCTTTCTGGCAGAGGCTATCTGGACGCGCTACCAGCCCGTTGTCCAGATGATGCGCGACCTGATCCATGGCGGACGTATTGGCGAGCCCCGTCTGTTGACGGC
>JAFYPG010000085.1 GCA_017547605.1 Prevotella sp. | reverse complement strand
GGGTCGATCGTCGCTGCTGGTGCCCTCGTGCTCCAGAACACGAAGATCCCCGCTGGTGAGATCTGGGGCGGCGTACCCGCCAAGTATCTCAAGCCCGTGCGCCCAGGACAGACGGACAACGCCGAGCACTACGTGGCCTACTCCAAGTTCTATCTGGAGGAAGGCGAAACGGAACCCACGAAGTTCTAAAGATTATCTGATGGTGGCAACGACGTATTCGGACTGGGTGCCGATACGGAACTTGCCCCCCCAGAGACCAAGACCGGAGGAGATGTAGTACTGGGTTTGGCCACGCCGGTACGGTCCCCACGAACATTCATACTCATAATCGGTGATCCACGAGATGGGCCAAACCTGTCCATGATGGGTGTGCCCACTCAGTTGGAAATCCACACCCGCTCTCTCTGCACGTTCCAGACTGTACGGCTGGTGGTTGAGGACGATGATGTATGTTCCCTTGTATGGTACCACGAAATCTTCCACCGTTTTGCGGTTACGGTTCATCACATCGTCGCGCCCTATGATCGTAAAGGCACTGTCGATGACAACAGCCTCATCAATGAGCAGACGGATGCCTGCATCCTTATAAAACTGCCGTGCTTCCGGATTTCCTGAGAAATATTCATGATTACCTAAGCAGGCATAGACGGGTGCCTTCAGCCGATGGAACTCCTCAGCCATCTTCTCTTCCTTCAGCGGACGCATGCTACCATCGATGACGTCACCTGCTATCAGGATAAAATCAGGCTGCTCGGCATTCATCAGATCCACCCATTTGGCGAGATCCTTACGGGTGTTATGATAACCCAGATGAAGGTCGGAAGCCATCACTACCTTATACTCGCGAGGCAAGGGTTTTGAAGACTTCAGTTCCAGCGGTACGCGCACCTTATTCTTATAATGGATATTGCCATAAAGGAAGATGCCGAAGATCAACACGAAGATACCCAGCGCCATCTGCCAGTTATTGTAGAGCAGGGACTTCGGCACGAGACGCACAAGCCGTCCCAGATCCAGCACGAGGAAGAGTATCACGAGATACATCATCACGAAGATAGACGAAGTGCCGATCTCATAAGCCGCCTGTGCCACGGGCAACGGCATACCATCGAATCTACGGCCGAAATTCAGGAACATCAGCAGGAAGCACATGACACCCAGAACGATGATCAGAGACTTCCAAAGGCCGGAGAAAGGCAATATTACCCACACATGCCAACTGATATAGACGATTGCCAGAATGGGCAGTATCATGAACGACATCATCCACATATTCTTCATCTTTTCAGTGATAATGCCGCAAAATTAAAAAGAAATCCACGAAACGTCATTGTTTATTCACAAATATTTCGTACCTTTGCACGCCCATTAATATCTTTTAGCGAAAAAACTAGACAAATGACAACAAAAAGAGTATTCTTACTATGGATTAATATACTGTTGGCAGTCTGCACAGTCAACGGACAGAAGAAAAGTGAGGTGCATATCCTCGCAGCCAACGACATGCACGCTAATATCAATGCTTTCCCACAGTTGGCAGCCATCGCCGACAGTCTGCGAGAGCGCTATCCCTCACTGCTGGTATTCTCGGCAGGTGACAACCGTACAGGTAACCCTGCTAACGACATGTTCAGGATATCAGCCTACCCGATGGTGGCCCTGATGAACGAAGTGGGCTTCGACGCTACGGCACTGGGCAACCACGAGTTCGACGTGAACTCCCTTCCCCCACTGATGAGATACTCTGCCTTCAGTTATATCTGCGCCAACATCTTCCCCTCGGAGAAGTCTGGACTGCACATCGTACCCACCAAGGTATTCGATGTCAATGGGCTCAAGGTAGGTGTCATCGGTGTGGTTCAGGTGAACGCCCAGGGGCGCCCTGATACCCATCCCGACAACGTGAAGGATATCAAGTTTGCCTTGCCGAAGAACGTCGTGGCACAATACGAAGATTTCAGCCGTCAGTGTGATGCGACGATCCTGTTGTCACACCTCGGCTATCAGGGCGACATCGAGATGGCAGAGACCTATCCTTGGCTCGACCTGATCATCGGTGGCCATACCCACACACAACTGACGGAAAACGAGCCCTTGCACAACGGGGTACTGATCACCCAGAACAAGAACAAACTGCCGAAGGTAACCCACATCACCCTGACCATCAAGAACGGAAAGGTCGTTGACAAGAAGGCCGAATATATCGATATTGCTTCGTTCCCTATCAAGAGCAGAATGGTAGAGGTGATGGTGGACTATTTCAGCAACAACCCGATGTTCAAGCGCGTGGTGGGCTATGCCGAGACACCCTTCAAGACCAAGGATGAACTGAACTACCTGATGTGCGAGGCGTTCCTCCATGAAGGACAGGCCGACATCAGCATCGTAAACAATGGTGGTGTGCGTCTTGACTCCCTACCCGTGGGCGACATCACCATGCAGGATGTACTTTCTATGGACCCCTTCTATAATGAGGCCGTCGAGATGCACCTGACAGGTGAGGAGATTATCAATGTCCTGACTACCTACAGCCGCGGTTCACTGTATCACCTGCCACGGGTAGCGGGTGTCATCTGTGAGGTAACGGTGGACAAGAACGACGATAATAAGGACAAACTGAAGAATATCTGTCTGAAGACCCTCGACGGACAGGAGTTCGACATCCATAAGACTTATAAAGTGGTGACCAACAGTTATATGCAAAGTGCCTGTAAGTCACAAGTAGCCGATCCTGGCCATTCACTGAACATACAGACCTCCGTCATGCTCACTAACTACCTGGAAAACCTGGGAGTGATCAGGAGCAATGGCGCACACTATATAAAGGTCACGGAAGAATAGCCGAAAACACTTTATCCGTAGCACCAGCCAAAGACTGTACGAACTGTCCAGCCTTCTGGCCTTGTTCCTTCAGATAAGCGGAATCTGCAACGAAACGATCCATCTGAGCGGTGAACTCCTCATAGTCATGGATCTCGAAACCACCATTCTTCTTCAAGCCCTGTGCCTCCTGGAATTTCTGGTTGTTGGGGCCGAAGAATACGGGTAGATCCCAGACGGCTGCCTCTAAGGTATTATGGATGCCCACGCCGAAGCCTCCACCCACATAGGCCACATCGCCATAATGGTAGATGCTCGACAACAGACCGAAGCAATCGATGATGAGCACATCGGCATCTGCCACCGATGCACCCTTCTCTGCAGCGGTATAACGAACAACCTTGCGGCCTTCCAGCAGTTTTTCTATCTGTTTCAGATGATCCTCGCCAATGACATGGGGAGCGATAATCAGTTTCCAATCTTGATGCCCGTTAAAATACTTGATGAAGATCTCCTCATCGGGCTGCCATGAAGAGCCTGCCACGAAGACCTTTGCGTCGTGTGCAAATGACTCGACGATAGGCAACTGCTTGGCGGCCTCCTTGATCTGAAGCACACGGTCGAATCGTGTATCACCCACAATAGCGACATTCGTAATGCCGATCTTAGCCAACAATTCCTTACTGACCTCATTCTGCACAAAGAAATACGTGAAGCAGTTGAGTACACGTCCGTACTGACGGCCATACCACTTAAAGAACACCTGATCAGGACGGAAGATGCTCGACACGCTATACACGGGCACATGCCTGTGCTTCAGGATATGCAGGTAGTTGTACCAGAACTCGTACTTGATGAAGAAAGCCATCACAGGACGGATCAGGCGCAGGAAACGAATGGCACTGACGGGGGTGTCGAGCGGCAGGTAGCAGATGATGTCGGCCCCCTGGTAGTTTTTCCTCACCTCATAACCTGAGGGCGAGAAGAACGTCAGCAGGATCTTATACTCCGGGTGGTCTTGGCGCAGGCGCTCCATCAACGGGCGTCCCTGCTCAAACTCTCCGAGCGAAGCGGCATGGAACCACACATACTTTGCATTCGGATCCACCTTCTCCTTCAGCACCTTGAACGCAGCGCGCTCACCACGCCACATCTTGCGCACCTTCTCATTGAAGAGGCTGTAGATCGCCACTCCAAGAAGATACACATATATGATCAGATTATATATCATCAGCCAAGCACTTCGATGGCACGTTTCATTCTGCGGATGGTCTCCTCCTTGCCTAAGAAGGCTGAGATATCGAACATGCCAGGTCCCTTACCCTCACCCACGAGCGTCAGGCGCCAGGCATTCATGATGTTGCCAAGTTTATACTCCTTCTGTTCTATCCAGGCGTGTACGATCTGCTCCTGATTCTCCAATGAGAAGTCATCGATGCCCTCGAGCACACCCATGAGTTCTGTCAACTGCTGTGCACTGTCTTCCTTCCAACGCTTCTTCGCCGTTTTCTCGTCGTACTCAGTGGGAGCCTCGAAGAAGAAAGAGCACAGGGGCCACAGTTCCTTGACGAAACTGACACGGTCCTTCATCATCGCCGTCACAGCCGTTACGCGCTCCAGCGTCTCCTCGGGGCAGTGCTCCTTCACGATGGGGAAGAACAGGGCGGCAATCTCCTCTGCCGACTTCTTCAGGATATACTCATGATTAAACCAGATACCCTTGTCGTAGGCGAACTTTGCACCAGCCTTCGAACATTTCGTGATGTCGAAGAGCGGCACCAGTTCGTCGAGCGTGAACAACTCCTGTTCCGTACCGGGGTTCCAGCCCAGCAGGGCAAGGAAGTTGATGACTGCCTCAGGGAAGTAGCCATCCTCACGATAGCCGCGCGATACCTCACCCGTCTTCGGGTCATGCCACTCCAACGGGAACACAGGGAAACCCAGACGGTCGCCGTCGCGCTTCGAAAGTTTCCCCTTGCCGTCGGGCTTCAGCAACAGCGGCAGATGGGCAAACTGCGGCATGGTATCCTCCCAGCCGAAGGCCTGATAGAGCAACACATGGAGCGGTGCACTGGGCAGCCACTCCTCACCACGGATCACGTGGGAGATCTCCATCAGATGGTCATCCACGATATTCGCCAGGTGATAGGTGGGCAACTGATCGGCACTCTTATAGAGCACCTTGTCGTCGAGGATATCACTCTTCACGCGCACCTCACCACGGATGAGGTCGTTGACGAGCACCTCCTGTCCTGCCTCAATCTTGAAGCGCACCACATACTGTTTGCCATCGGCAATCAGTTGCTCCACCTCCTCCTTGGGCAGTGTGAGCGAGTTACGCATCTGACTGCGGGTATGGCAGTCGTATTGGAAATTCTGGATCTCTGCGCGCTTAGCCTCCAGTTCCTCAGGGGTATCAAAAGCAATATAGGCCTTGTCGGCATTCAACAACTGCTGCACATACTGCTTATAGATCTCGCGACGCTCACTCTGACGGTAGGGACCCTTGTCGCCACCGAAGCTCACGCCCTCGTCAAACTTAATCCCCAACCACTTGAACGACTCGATGATATACTCCTCGGCACCTGGCACGAAACGGTTCGAATCGGTATCCTCGATACGGAACACAAGGTCGCCGCCATGCTGGCGCGCAAACAGATAATTATACAGGGCAGTACGCACACCGCCGATATGCAAAGCTCCCGTAGGACTGGGTGCGAAACGCACTCTTACTCTTCTTTCAGACATTGTTTTCGTTAATTTGCGTGCAAAGGTACAAAGAAAATTAAACATTAAAGATTAAAAATTAAAAATAATGTGTACCTTTGCAACATAAAACTATAAATTAGAACAAAAATGAGCAGTTTCAATGCAAAAAACGATATCACATGGCGCGATTTCCTCATCCGTCTGGCACTGATCATCTGCACCGTCACCATTATCGTATGGCTGATGCCCAGAAACAACTATGCCACCTTCAAGATAGAACAGGGCAAGCCCTGGGCCTATACAGACCTGAGTGCGCCATTTGACTTCCCCATCTACAAGAGCGACGAGGCGGTGAAAGCCGAACGCGACAGTCTGATGGACCTGTATGAACCCTACTACCTCTATAATAACGAGATTGCAGGCAAACAGATCCGACAGTTCTACAAGGACTATAGCAACGGCATCCCCGGTCTGAGCAACGACTACCTGAGCATCATAGCCAATCGTCTGCGTAACTTCTACACCCAAGGCATCATGAACAGTTCTGAGTATGCCCGTCTGCGTCAGGACACCTCACGAACGGTCAGGATTATCAGTGGCAAGGATGCTTCCAGCCGTCAGATCACTAAGATGTACTCCGTCATTTCGGCCTATGAGCAGATCTTCAATGACGAGACACTGGCCCAGCATAAGGACATATTACGGAAATGCAACCTCAACGACTACATAACTCCCAACCTGACTTACGACAAAGAACGGAGCGAAGCCAGTCTGAACGAGTTGCACAACAGCATCCCCCTGGCCAGTGGTGTCGTACAGCGCGGACAGAAGATCATCGACAGGGGAGAAATCGTCGATAAGAACACCTACAACATTCTGATGTCGTACATGAAAGAAACGGAGCGTCGCGAGGAGAACCAACAGGGCGTCCTCAGTCTGACCATCCTCGGCCAGATCGTGTACGTCTTCATTATGATAACGATCCTGACCACCTACCTGACCCTCTTCCGTAAAGACTACTTCGAGAAGCCGCGATCCACGATCATGCTCTACCTGCTCATCCTGTTCTTCGTCGTGTTCACGTCCCTCATGGTCAGCCACAGCGTGCTCCATGTCTATATCCTGCCTTACGCCATGGTGCCCATCTTCATCCGTGTGTTCATGGACTCACGTACGGCCTTCATGGCACACACGACCATGATACTTATCTGTGCCATCATCCTCCAGCACCCCCTGGAGTTCATCGCCGTGCAAATGGTGGGCGGTGCAGTAGCCATCTTCTCACTCAGGGAACTGTCCAGCCGTTCACAGTTGTTCTGGAGCGCCGTCATCATCACGGGATCCTGTGCACTGACCGACCTCTCCCTTGAATGGATACAGGCCAGCGACCTCACCAAGATCAACTTCAGCAGAATGCATTATATTGTCATCAACGGTCTGCTGCTCTTCTGCTCATACCCCCTGCTCTATCTGATCGAGAAGACCTTCGACTACACGTCGAACATCACGCTCATCGAACTCTCCGATATGAACAAGACGCTGCTCCGTAAGATGAGTGAGGTAGCCCCTGGCACCTTCCAGCACTCCATCCAGGTGGGTAACCTCGCCGCAGAGATCGCCAACAAGATCGGTGCCAAGAGTCAGCTTGTGCGCACGGGAGCCCTGTACCACGACATCGGCAAGATCGTTAACCCCATCTACTTCACAGAGAACCAGTCGGGTGTGAACCCGCATGAGAAGATGGGATCTATCGACAGTGCCCAGATGATTATCAGTCACGTGACGGAGGGTATCAAACTGGCTGAGAAGTACAACCTGCCCAACACGATCAAGGACTTCATCTCCACGCACCACGGACAGGGTAAGACCAAGTATTTCTATGTGCAATATAAGAACGCCCATCCCAACGACGACATCGACGAACTGCTCTTTACCTATCCAGGGCCCAACCCCTTTACCAAGGAACAGGCCATCCTGATGATGGCCGACACCGTAGAGGCTGCCTCGCGCTCATTGCCCGACTATACGGAGAAGAGCATCCGTGAACTGGTCAACAAACTCATCGATGCTCAGGTAACAGAGGGGTATTTCCGTGAATGTCCGATCACCTTCCGCGACATCGCCTATGCCAAGACCGTGCTCATCGAGAAACTGAAGACCATCTACCACACCCGTCTCTCGTATCCTGAACTGAGGAAATAGAAACCTGCACAAAGCAGGCAATTGCGTGCAAAAACCTGCACATAATTGCACATTTGTGCAGGTTTTTGTGCATTTTCCGTTAAATATCGTTAACTTTGTGTGCGTAAACATAACAGTTTACAACAATAAGCCTACCTTTGCAGCCGTTTTAGCAAAAAATTGTTTAAAGGATATGAAAAGAATTGCTTATTTGCTCACCAGCGTGATGCTGGCAGCAGCAACGACCGCCACGGCAGGTGGCATCTTAACCAACACGAATCAGAGTATTGACTTCCTGCGTAATCCAGCGCGCGACGCTGCCATCGGTCTTGATGGTGTCTATAGCAATCCCGCTGGTGTGGCCTTCCTCCCAGAGGGTTTCCACCTCGGCTTCAACTGGCAGTACGCCCATCAGACGCGTACCATCACCAGCACGAACCCTGTCTTCGCCCTGGGTCGCAAGAACGACGGCAATAGCACCAAGATCTTCGAGGGTGTGGCCGATGCCCCGTTCATCCCGTCGCTGCAGGCTGCCTATAATAAAGGTAACTGGAGCATACAGTTCAACTTCTCCATCCCTGGAGGCGGCGGCAGTTGTGAGTTCGCCGACGGTCTCGGTTCCTTCGAGAGTGTGGTGGGCAACATCGCCAACCAACTGAAAGGTCTCGATCAGATCGCCGCAGCCCTCGGCCAGCAGGCTCCTGGCGTCAGCGGCTACGACATGGACGGCTATATGCAGGGCCGACAGTACTACTTCGGTTTCCAACTCGGTGCCGCCTATAAGATCATGCCCGACCTCTCCGTCTATGGCGGTCTGCGCCTGCTCTACGGCAACGCCACCTATAAGGCCAAGATCAGCAATATCCAGGTGAAGACCGCTGGCGGCTATGTCGAGTTCGGCAGTTTCCTCCAGTCGGCCACGGCCATGGTCGATGGTGGTATCACCTATGTCAACAACAGTCTGGAGCAGGTCAATGCCGGCATCGCCCAATACGAGGCTGCAGGAGTCGCCGCCCCTGCTGAGCTCACTGCCATGAAGACGCAACTCGAAGGCTCTGCCGCCCAGCTCAATGCTACCAGCGCCAGCCTCAACCAGTTGCAGAAATACTCCGAGGGCGTCAACCTGCTCTGTAACCAGAGTGGCGTCGGCGTGGCTCCTATCCTCGGCATCGACTACCGTGTGGGCCCCTTCAACTTCGCCGCCAAGTACGAGTTCAAGACACAGATTCACATGACCAACGAATCCACGGTGAACAAGGCCAGTGAGATCCCTGCCGTCAATAAGTTCCGCGACGCCGAGAAGATCGATGAGGACATCCCCGCCCAACTGGCCGTCGGCGCCATGTGGAACATCACCGATGCCATCCGCCTGAACCTCGGCTACCACCATTTCTATGATAAGAACGTGAAGTGGTACAACAACACCCAGGACCTGCTCGACGGTGGTACTAACGAGTACCTCGGCGGTGCTGAGTGGGACGTCACCGACAAACTCACCATCTCCACCGGCTTACAGGCCACGCGCTACCAGTTGACGGATGCCTATATGAACGATATGTCGTTCGTCGTCAACAGCATCAGTTTTGGCTTCGGCTTCAACTACAAGGCCACCGACAAGATCACCCTGAAGGCCGCCTACTTCCAGACCAACTACGAGGACTACGACCGCGTCACCTCGCGCGAGCCTCTCATCAGCGACAGCTTCACCCGTACCAACCGTGTGCTGGGCATCGGCTGCGAACTCGCACTGTAATCATACGCCAAGGGCACAATGGGGCCAGGTCCTATTGTGCCCTTTTTATAGTCTCAGACCGACAAAGGCCCGGGCGCGCCATTTGTTCTGATTGACCGTCACGTCATTGTCGAAGAAGGAATTGCTCATCGTAAGGGTGGCACCAGCGAAATAGCGGGGCGAGAAATTATAAATGACGGCGGCACGTTCGTTGAAGATCATCATGCCTAAACGAAAGTGTTGGGCATCCTTACGCACATCATTTACGATCATGTAGTTGTGATTGTAAATGACGATGGTGGGGAGTATGGAGAAGTGGATCAGCCACTTCTTGCCGAGCACCCAGTTGTAGCCGTAGCCGCCACCGATGCCGAGGAGTCCGATGTGGATATAGACATCAGGAGCATGAGGCATTTTCCCCTTGAACTCGTCAGTAGTCTCGATGCTACCGCCCTGATAGCTGATGCCCGCGAGCCATGAGCCAGCCGAGCGACGCTGGATATAACTCTGGGTGAAGGCGGCGGGATAAGAAAAACGACGGTGGTTGAAGACATAGTAGCCAGTCAGGTTGGCCATCTTCAACTTGACGTCGCCAGCCTCCAGATGCCCAGTGGCATCACCTCTATTTATATCACCAGCCAGTGTTGCGGAGCGATGATAACTGGCATCCAGGCTCAGACGACTACTATAATAAGCCAGGTTGAACTCGTAGTCATTGTAGGCACCCTTCATCTTGGCTGGATTGAGAG